>JAJYBQ010000194.1 GCA_021778935.1 Pseudomonadota bacterium
CCGGGTGGTCCTTTGCTCTCGGCCGGCATCCAGCTGCTCAATGCGGTGGGATCGCTGTCGCTGGTCTACGCACTGCGCGAGGGCAAGGCGATGGCCGTGTCGGCCCTCACCAACGCGGCTTCCCCGCTGCTCACGGCGCTGGTCGCGATGGCGATCGCAGGCGAGATTCCCGGGCCGTTCAAGCTGCTGGGGATCGGGCTTGCCGTGCTGGCCTCGGGATTGCTCGCCATCGAAGGAGAGTAGACGCCATGGATTCGTACGTCTTTCGGATTGCGCGGCCGGACGACGCGGGAGCCATCGATCCGGCCCAATGGGACGCGCTGGTTGCCGCCGATCCGCAGGCGAATCCATTCCTGCGCCATGCCTTCCTGCATGCCCTGCATGCCAGCGGCGCGGTCGCGCCGCGCACGGGCTGGGATCCGCACTTCCTGACGGTCCGGACCGACGGCACGGGGATGTCCGGGCAGCTGGTCGCGGCCGTTCCGCTCTATGCCAAGGCCCACTCGTACGGCGAGTTCGTGTTCGACTGGGCCTGGGCGGCGGCCGCACAGCGCGCCGGCCTGCCGTATTACCCGAAATGGCTCGTGGCGGTCCCCTTCACGCCGGTGACGGGAACCCGCATTCTTGCCCGCGACGAGGCGGCCCGCACGGCGGCGATCGAGGGCCTGCTGCAGCTTGCGGAGGAAACACCGGCATCGTCGCTGCACGTGCTCTTTGCGCCGCAGACCGAGATCGACCACCTCGCCCGGCGCGGCCTGCTGGTGCGCAAGGGCATCCAGTTTCACTGGCGCAACCGCGGCTATCGGGACTTCGAGGATTTCCTGGCGGCGCTGAGCCAGCCCAAACGCAAGCGCATCCGCGCCGAGCGCCGCAAGGTGCGCGAGGCCGGGGTACGCGTCGAGCGCCGTGTCGGCAACGAGATCGGCGCCGACGACTGGGCGTTCTTTTTCCGCTGTTACGCCAACACCTATGCCGAACACGGTGCGCCGGAGTATCTGAATCTCGATTTTTTCCGGCGCATCGGCGACGCCATGCCGGAGCACCTGCTGCTGGTGCTCGCCTGGCGCGGCGACACGCCGGTGGCCAGCGCGCTCGGCCTCTTCGATCGTGCGCGCGGCACGCTCTATGGCCGGTACTGGGGTGCGGTCGAAGCGGTTTCCTGCCTGCACTTCGAGTGCTGCTACTACCAGTTCATCGAATTCGCCATCGAGCAGGGCCTGCAGGTCTGCGAAGGCGGTGCCCAGGGAGCGCACAAGCTGGCCCGCGGATTCGATCCGGTGGTCACCTCCTCGGCCCATCGGCTGCGCGATCCCGGGCTGCACGCGGCAGTTGCGAATTTCCTCGCGCGCGAGGAAGGGGCCATCGACGAGACCTACGACGAACTGTCCGAGCATCGCGCATGGCGCGCCGTTGCTACACTGCCGCCGTGATCTCGACTCCTTTCGCCCGCTTCTGTTCGGCCTGCGGCAGCGCGATCTCCCGGCGCATTCCGTCCGGGGACACGCGGGAGCGCGATTGTTGCGATGCCTGCGGCCAAATTCATTACGTCAACCCGCGGCCGATCGTGGGCACGATCCCCGTCTGGGGCGACCGGGTCCTGCTGTGCCGGCGGGCGATCGAGCCCCGCTATGGCGCGTGGACGCTTCCCGCCGGGTTCATGGAGATCGGCGAGTCGACGGCGCGCGGCGCGCAACGCGAAACCGAGGAGGAGGCGCACGCCCGGGTGGAGGTCGGACCGCTCTTCAGCCTGCTCGACATTCCGCACGCCGAGCAGATCCACATCTTCTATCTGGCCCGCCTGCTCGACCTGGATTTCGGCCCCGGGGAGGAGAGCCTCGACGTGCGCCTGTTCGCCGAAGCCGAAATCCCCTGGGAGGAAATCGCCTTCCGCACGGTCACGACGACCCTGCAGCGCTTCTTCGAGGATCGCCGCCGCGGCGGCTTCGGCCTGCACGTCCTGGAGCTCCCCGCCCGCGCGCCCGCGCCGGGCATCGCAACATGATCGCGTGGCTGGAGCCGGACGATCCGTTTCCCGACGTATCCCGCGCCCTCGAGGCGCCCAACGGCCTGCTCGCCGCGTCGCGGGACTGCACCACCCGGCGCCTGCTCGATGCCTATCAGGCCGGCATCTTCCCGTGGTACGAAGCCGGCCAGCCGGTTCTCTGGTGGAGCCCCGACCCGCGGATGGTGCTGTTCCCCGAGCGGTTTCGCGTCTCGCGCTCCCTGCGCAAGACGCTGCGCGCTGCCGCTGCCGACCCCCGCCTCGCCTTGCGCGTCGACACCGCGTTCGAGGCCGTCATGCGCAACTGCGCCGCACCGCGCCGCCGGCAGGAAGGCACCTGGATCACGGAACCGATCGTCCGCGCCTACTGCGGACTCGCCGAGCGGGGCCTGGCGCACTCGGTCGAACTCTGGGCGGACGACGAACTGATCGGCGGCCTGTACGGCGTGAGCCTGGGCCGCATGTTCTATGGCGAATCGATGTTTTCCCGGGCAACCGACGCCTCGAAGATTGCGCTGGCGGGCCTCGTGGCGATTCTGCGTCGGGAGGGGGTGCCGGTGATAGACTGTCAACAGAATACGCGCCACCTTGCGTCGCTGGGCGCCTGCGAGATTCCGCGGCAGGAATTTTGCGGGCGCATGCGCGATGCGCTGACGCGGGAAGCGGTGCCGTGGAACGCATACCGGAACCGACGGCTGAACGAACTGCTGGAATTGCACTGAAGCGTGGCCAACCTCAAGGAGCTGCCATTCTCGACGTTGCAGTTTTATGCAACGGCACCCTATCCTTGCAGCTACCTCGAAGGCCGTCAGGCGCGCTCGCAGGTGGCGACCCCGGCCCATCTGATCAACGCCGATGTCTATAGCGGCCTCGTGCGGGCCGGATTCCGCCGCAGCGGCATCTTCACCTACCGCCCCCATTGCGAAGGTTGCCGCGCATGCATTCCGATTCGCATCCCGGCGGCGCATTTCACCCCGAACCGCAGCCAGCGTCGCAGCTGGCGCCAGCATCGGACGCTGTGCAGCCGTGTGGTGGAGATGAGCTTCGAGGACGAGCACTACGATCTCTACCTGCGATACCAGACGGCGCGGCACGCGGGCGGAGGCATGGACAACGACAGCCGCGAGCAGTACTCGCAATTCCTTCTGTCGTCCAAGGTCAATTCCCGGCTCGTCGAGTTCCGCGACCCCGGAACCGACGGCGAATCCGGCATCCTGCGGATGGTTTCGATCATCGACATCCTCGATGACGGCCTGTCCTCGGTATACACGTTCTACGACCCGGACGAACCGCGTGCCAGCTATGGAACGTACAACGTCCTGTGGCAGATCGTGCAATGCCGGGAGCTTGCCTTGCCATACTGCTATCTTGGCTACTGGATCGAGGGCTGCGCCAAGATGTCGTACAAGGCGCATTTCCGTCCCTACGAACTGTTGCGAAACAATCGCTGGCTGCGCGCGGATGCCGCGACGTAGACCGCCCCATTCCCATCACGACCGACACGACATGAATCAATCCAGCGTCCTGGGTTGCGGCGCGCTGTACCGCTTCACCCGTCCCCTGCTCTTTTCCTTCGATCCCGAGCGCGCCCATGAAATGACGCTCGAGGGTTTGCAGCGCGCCTACGATCTCGGCGTGCTGCGCGCCGCCGCCACTCCGGTGGACGGGGAACCGGTGCAGGCGATGGGACTGACCTTTCCCAACCCGGTCGGGCTCGCCGCCGGCATGGACAAGAACGCCGCGCATATCGACGCGCTGGGCTGCCTGGGCTTCGGTTTCATCGAAGCGGGCACCGTGACCCCGCGCCCGCAGGCGGGGAACCCGAAGCCGCGCATGTTCCGGCTGCCGGCCGAGCAGGGGCTGATCAACCGCATGGGGTTCAACAACGACGGCGTCGATCGCTTCGTGCAGAACGCAACGCGGACGCGGTACCGCGGCGTGCTGGGGCTGAACATCGGCAAGAACGCCGCCACGCCGATCGACCGCGCGCTCGACGACTATCGCGCCGGGCTGGCGGCGGTATATCCCCATGCCGGCTACGTCACCGTCAACATTTCGTCCCCCAACACGCGGGACCTGCGCAGCCTCCAGGGAGAAGGCGAACTGGAACGGCTGCTCGGCGCGCTGCGCGAAGAACGGCTGCGACTGGAACAGGCCCATGGCCGGCGGGTCCCGCTGGCGGTGAAGATCGCGCCGGACGTGACCGATGCCCAGATCCCGCGCATCGCCGACACCCTGGTCGCCTTCGGCGTCGACGGCGTGATCGCGACCAACACGACCATCTCCCGCCACGGCGTCGAGGGGCGACGCAACGCCGACGAAGGCGGCGGCCTTTCGGGCGCCCCCCTGCGGCAACGCGCCACCGAAGTCGTTGCCGCCTTGGCCCGCCACCTGCAGGGGGCGATGACGATCATCGGCGTCGGCGGCATCGTGCGCGGCGAAGACGCCGCGGAAAAGATCCGGGCCGGCGCGACGCTCGTCCAGGTCTATACGGGACTGATCTACCGGGGTCCAACGCTCGTCCCCGAATGCCGGCGGGCGATCGCCGCCATGCACGGAAACCCATAACCGACCCCGCGATCCGACGCGGCATTTCACATCGTGGTATAGACTGGGAGGCATGCCCACCCAGTCTTCCCCCTGCAACATCCCGCTTGCGGCGCCGGTCCTGCCGACCCGGCAGGCGGGGGAGCGCA
>JAJYBQ010000195.1 GCA_021778935.1 Pseudomonadota bacterium
GCGGCGGCGGATCGTGACGCCGAACTCGGTCTCGAGCTGTCGCAGGTTCTCATCCAGCGGGCCGGCGGCATCGGCGAGACGTCGGTTGTCCGCCTGGCTGGTGAACTCGATCACGCCGTTTCCTGCCCGTCGCGCAGGTCACGCCCCGGCGCTCCGGCGGCCGGAGCGCGGGTCTGGGCCGGATGCGGAGTGTCCACGAGGTCGGTGACCCGTTCTCCCCGCAGCGTATGCGGGAAGGCCTGCGTGATGCGTACCCGGACCATGCGGCCGGCGCATCCGGCGGCGTGCTCCGGATCCGCCGGGAAGTTCACCATGCGGTGATTGGAACAACGTCCGGACCACTCGCCAGGATCACGGCGCGACGGTCCCTCGACGAGCACATCGTAGGTCCTTCCAACCATTTCCTGGCCGATTCGCGTCTCGATCTCGCCAAGACGGGATTGCAGTCGTTGCAGTCGTTCGAGTTTGACCGCCTGCGGCGTATCGTCGGCCAAGTCCGCCGCGGGCGTGCCGGGCCGGCGGCTGTAGACGAAGGAGAAGCTTGCGTCGAACTGCACGTCGTCGACGAGGCGCATCGTCTGCTGAAAGTCTTCTTCGGTTTCCCCGGGAAAACCGACGATGACGTCGGTGGCGATCAGGATCCCCGGCCTGGCGGCGCGCAGCTTGCGGATGATCGCCTTGTATTCGAGCACCGTATAGCCGCGCTTCATGGCGGCAAGAATCCGGTCGGAGCCGGCCTGTACCGGCAGATGCACATGTTCCGCAAGCTTGGGCAGTCGCGCGTGTGCATCGATCAGCCGGGAGGTGAATTCGCGTGGGTGCGAGGTCGTGTAACGGATGCGTTCGATGCCGGGAATCTCGGACACCAGTTCCAGCAGCAATGCGAAGTCGGCGGTCTGGCCGGGGTCGCTCCCCGCGCCCATCGATCCCCGATAGGCGTTGACGTTCTGCCCCAGCAGCGTGACTTCGCGCACCCCCTGATCGGCCAGGTCGGCGACTTCGGTGAGCACGTCGTCGAGGCGGCGCGAGATCTCCTCGCCGCGGGTATAGGGCACGACGCAGTATGTGCAGTATTTGCTGCAGCCTTCCATGATCGACACGAAGGCGCAGGGCCCGCTCTTGCGCGGCGGCGGCAGGTGGTCGAACTTTTCGATCTCGGGAAATGAGATGTCCACCTGCGGCCGGCCGCTGGCGCGCCGCGCCGCGATCAGGCGCGGCAGGCGGTGCAGGGTCTGGGGGCCGAAGACGATGTCGACGAAGGGCGCCGAGTCGATGATCGCCGCGCCCTCCTGGCTGGCGACGCAGCCGCCGACGCCGATCAGCAGGTCGGGATTGGCTTCCTTGAGTTCGCGCAGCCGCCCGAGATCCGAGCGCATCTTGTGCTGCGCCTTGTCGCGGATCGAGCAGGTATTGAACACGATGAGGTCGGCCCCTTCGGGCGCGTCGGCAGGCTCCCAGCCTTGTTCGGCACGAAGCACGTCGGCGATCTTCTCCGAGTCGTACTCGTTCATCTGGCAGCCGAAGCTGCGGACGTACACCTTGGGCGGATTTTCTGGGTTCGCGGGCACGGTTTTGATCCGGAGGCGAAAACCGCAATTTTACCTTGGACAATGGGCTCCCCCGCTCCTGGCATGGTGCGTCATTCCGTTTGGAACGTAATGGCTTCGCCACAACACGAAGGTTGCCGATGCGCAGGATTCGTGACCACAACCAGCGCGCCATAGGGGAGATGTTGACAAAGTTTCCCATTGAATTGACAATGTTTTGCGCGGAAAAGTTGACAAAAGCAGGCGAGCATCCGACAAAGAATGTCCGGCCACGGGGTGAGGCTGCCCGCAAATTCATCGTCGAAAACGTCGAAAAACACCCATCGGATATTGTCAAAGTTGCAGCCGAGCATTTCGCCTGTTCGCGCCAGGCGATGCACCGGCACGTCCAACATCTGCTCGACGAACGTCACTCGGTGCTGGAGTTGTCAAAGGGAAAGTTCACAACCGATCCGTCGAGACATACGGGTGAGGGAATTTTCTTCTCGTCACGGATGTTTGACGACTTCGGCTTCACGAAGACGGTCGTTCCGGTCAAGCTGACGCAGTACGGCGACGACAACCTGGTGTCCAGGTCGCAAGCGAAGCGCTTGCTTGCCCGCATCGATCGATTCAAGGTTGTCGTCTTCGATTTCGAAGGAGTTGATTCGATCGGGCAACCGTTCGCTGATGAGGTGTTTCGCGTATTCGCCAAGAAGCATCCCGAGATCGAGATCACGCGGATCCATGCCAACGCCGAAGTGAATAAAATGATCTCGCGTGCGCTGGTCAGCGACTCTCTTTGAGCACAACGCTTGCGCGATCGCGTGCTACAGAATTGATACGGGAAGGTGAAGTCAGGAGGGAACCGGTGCCAGTAAATGCCTGGCGCTTCTGCGTCGCGCCGATGCTCGATTGGACCGATCGGCATTGCCGGGTCGTGCATCGCATTCTTTCCCCGCATGCGCGGCTCTACACCGAGATGGTCACCACCGGCGCGCTGCTGCACGGCGATGCCGCGCGGCATCTCGATTTTGACGCACGCGAACATCCGGTGGCCTTGCAGTTGGGCGGTTCCGAACCGGCGGATCTGGCGCGTTGCGCGCGCATGGGCGCGGATCGGGGGTACGACGAGATCAACCTGAACTGCGGCTGCCCGTCCGAGCGCGTGCAGCGCGGGGCGTTCGGCGCCTGCCTGATGACCGAACCGCGGCTCGTCGCCGCTTGTGTGCGTGCGATGTGCGATGCCGTTGCGGTTCCGGTGACGGTCAAGCACCGCATCGGGATCGATCGCAATGAGGACTACGGGTTCGTGCGCGATTTCGTCGGGGAATGTTTCGAGGCCGGTTGCCGCACCTTCGTCGCGCATGCGCGCAATGCCTGGCTCAAGGGCCTGAGCCCGAAGGAAAATCGCGAAGTGCCGCCGTTGCGCTACGACGTCGTCGCCCGCCTGCAGTGCGACTTCCCGGAGGCCGTGTTCGTGCTGAACGGCGGATTGACGAGCCTCGATCAGATCGCGGCGGCGCTGCGCGGATTCGCCGGCGTCATGGTCGGACGCGCGGCATACCATCAGCCCTGGCTGCTCGCCCAATGGGAGCGGATGGCGTTCGGAACCCATGCGCTGGCGGAGCCGGAA
Source organism: Pseudomonadota bacterium (assembly GCA_021778935.1). Next base: position 3,163 of record JAJYBQ010000195.1, read on the forward strand.
GATGCGATCCAACCGATCACTGCTTATCTCGAAGAGGCCGTTGCGCGCGGCGTTCCGGCATGGTCGGTGATTCGCCATACGCTCGGCCTGTTCCACGGCCGGCCCGGGGCGCGGGCCTGGCGGCGCGCGCTGTCGGACCGAGCCTTCGTCGAGCGGCATGGCACCATGGCGCTTCGGGCCGCGGCGGCGCGCCCGGGGGCCGAAATCGATGGCGAGGAGTCTTGAACGATGGAACGCAACCGGAAGACGCCGCTGGTCGTCATCGCCACCCCTTGCTTCGGAGGGCAGGTCAGCATCGCCTACATGAACTCGGTCCTGCGGTTGATGGCGGCGGTGGTCTGCGGCAGCGGCCTCGAGATCATCCAGATCGGCGGCGATGCGCTGGTCACGCGGGCGCGGGCCTTGCTCGTCGCGCGGTTCCTCGACAATCCGGACGCCACGCACCTGTTGTTCGTCGATGGCGACATCGGCTTCGATGCCGCCCAGTTCGAGCGCCTGTTTGCGCTGGACCAGGATTTCGCCGGCGCGATGTACCCGGCCAAGCGGATCGATTGGCCGCAACTGGTGCGCCGGATCGCCGAAGGCGAGCCGGCTCCGACCGCCGGATTGCAGTATGTCGGCGCACTCTGCACGGGGGACGCGCTGCGGATGCAGAGCGGGTTCGCGACCGCGCGATACGCCGGCACCGGATTCATGCTGCTCAAGCGGCAGGTGCTGGAACGGCTGATCGCGGCGCACCCGGAACTGGCGTTTTCCGGAATCCATGGAACGCCGGAGTTCGATGTCGACACGAAGAACCGATTTGCCCTCTTCGATCCGATGATCGATCCGGAAACCGGGATGTACCTGAGCGAGGACTTTGCATTCTGCCGGCGTTGGCGTGCGCTCGGCGGGGAAATCTGGCTCGATCTGCGCAGCGCGCTGACGCACGGCGGGACGGCGGATTTCGTCGGCAATGCCGCGTTGCGCTATTTCCCGCCGGTCAATCGGAGTCCTGCGGCAGGAGACCAGGGCGCGTCGTGACGGCGGTCCCGTGGCCGGGACGTTCCGCGCGGATCCGGGTCAGCCGTGGGCCACGGCGAAAGCGGCCAGGAAATCGCACAGCCGGGCCACCGCCGTCGGCGTGACCGCGTTGTACAGCGATGCACGCAGGCCGCCCAGCGAACGGTGGCCGGCCAGGCCGGAAAATCCCGCGGCGGCCGCCTGCTCCAGGAACAACGTATCGAGCCGGGGATCGCGGAACCGGAAGGTGGCGTTCATGACCGAACGAAACCGGGGGTCGGCGTGCATCCGGATCAGGTCGTCCAGACCTTCCAGCGTTCGATATAGCTGTGCTGCCTTTTGCTGGTTGATCCGCTGCATCGCCTCCACGCCGCCGATGGTGTCCCGCAGCCATCGCGTCACCAGCGTCAGCACGTAGATTCCGAAGACCGGCGGGGTGTTGTAGTTCCAACCATGCTGCAGATGCGTGCGGTAGTCGAGCAT
>JAJYBQ010000196.1 GCA_021778935.1 Pseudomonadota bacterium
CTTCTTCCGCGGCAACGACACGGTCTACATGGTGATGCAGTACGAGTCCGGGCGGTCGCTGCAGGAGCACGTGCTGCGCAGCCGCAACAAGGATCAGAAAGACGTGCTGTCCGAGCGGTTCATTCGGCGCGTATTTACCCAGGTGATGAACGGATTGCGCGAGGTCCATGCGAACCGCCTGCTGCATTTGGACGTCAAGCCGGCCAACATCTATCTGCGGATGGACGGCGCGCCGATCCTGCTCGATTTCGGCGCCGCGCGCCAGACGCTGCAGCGCGATTTCAGCAAGGTCTATCCGATGTACACGCCCGGGTTCGCCGCGCCCGAGTTGTACAAGCGCGACGCCGAGCTCGGCCCATGGACCGACGTCTACAGCGTTGGCGCCTGCATCTATGCCTGCATGTCGGGGCTGCCTGCGCAGGAGGCCGACCAACGCATGAAGGGCGACAAGATGCCCCAGGCCCTGCGATCGTTCCGTGGCCTGTATTCGAACGAGCTGATTTCGATGACCGAGCGCTGCCTGCGTCTGAATTCGCTGGAGCGGCCGCAGACGGTGTACGCGGTGCAGAAGGAATTGCTCAACAATGTGCCGGAAGTGCCGGAGTTTTCGGTGTTCGAACGCGCCGGGGCGCGGGTACGCTATTTTCAGGAGCGTCTTTCGCAATTTGCGAAGGACCACGACATCACCTGGTTCTGAACGATCATGCGGTTCTCCATCTACCAGGAAAGCAAGATCGGCGGCCGCCACGTCAACCAGGACCGCATGGGATACCTGTACACCCACGACTGCCTGATGATGGTGGTGGCCGATGGCATGGGCGGCCATGCGCGCGGCGAGGTTGCCGCCCAGTTGACCGTGCAGACGGTGGCGGCGATGTTCGAGCGCGAGGCCAAGCCCCGCCTGGCCAATCCCACGCGCTTTCTCGAGAACGCGATCCAAGTGGCACATCGCGAACTGCATCGCTATCGCGCCGAGCATGGGATGCCGGAGGCGCCGCGTACGACGATCGTGGCGTGCATCGTGCAGCACGGTGTGGCGACCTGGGCGCATGCGGGCGATTCCCGCCTGTATTGGATCCGCGATGGCGCCATCGTCGACCGTACTCTCGACCATTCGCGGGTCCATCATCTCGTGAGCTCGGGGCTCATCCGGGCGGAAGACGCGAAGGATCATCCCGAGCGCAACCGGATTTTCAATTGCCTGGGGGCCGATGTCGATCCCGTCGTGCAGATCGGCAAGCCGGGCACCCTGCGGTTCGGAGACGTGCTTCTGCTGTGCACGGACGGTTTGTGGGGCAGCCTGTCGGATCGCGAGATCGTCGGGCCGTTTACCGGCAAGACGGTGATGCGCGCCGTGCCGGAACTGGTGGAGGCGGCGCTGTCGGCGGGTGGTTCCGAGGCGGACAATTGCACCGCGATGGCGATGTCCTGGGCCGGCGCCGCGGTGGATGATTGGATCGGTGGCCGCGATTTCGGCGTGTCGACGCGGGAAATCCCCGAGGGCGCGATCGCATCGACGGTGCAGATGCCGCGGGCCGGGGAGGATCCGGGCGTGCTTACCGACCAGCAGATCGACGATGCGATCTCGGAAATTCAGAACGCGATTCAACGGAGTTCGAAATGGGTGCGGGGACAGTGATGGTTCGGGGCGGAAGCCGCGGCGTGGACGAAATGCGGCCGGTGACAATTCAGCGCGGGGCAACCTGCCATGCCGAAGGATCGGTGCTTGTGTCGTTCGGCGATACGAAGGTGCTGTGCACCGCGTCGGTGACGGACGGCGTGCCATCCTTCCTGCGCGGCAAGGGGCAGGGATGGCTCACCGCCGAGTACGGCATGCTGCCGCGCGCCACGAGTACGCGCAGCGAGCGGGAGGCGGTGCGTGGCAAGCAGAACGGACGCACGGTTGAGATCCAGCGCCTGATCGGACGCAGCCTGCGTTGCGTCGTCGATCTGGCGACGATCGGCGAGCGCACCATCCAGATCGACTGCGATGTCCTGCAGGCCGATGGGGGCACGCGCACTGCGGCGATCACCGGCGCATATGTCGCCCTGGTCGATGCGGTGCGTTGGATGCGGGCGCGGTTCGATCTCGCAGCCGATCCGTTGCGCGATGCGGTGGCGGCGGTGTCGGTGGGAATCGTCGACGGGGTGGTGCTTCTCGACCTCGACTATGCCGAAGACTCGCGGTGCGATACCGACATGAATGTGGTGATGACCGGCACCGGCGGCTTCGTCGAGGTGCAGGGCACGGCCGAGGGGGCGGCATTTCCGCGTGTCCGGCTCGATGCGATGCTGGCATGTGCGGAGGGTGGAATCGGGCAACTGCTCGCCGCACAGCAGGCAGCGTTGGGCGCATGATGGGCAGCAGCCCCGACCGGCAGGCCGGCAGGGACGGCACCGCGCACCGCGTCGTGCTGGCATCGAACAATGCAGGCAAGCTCGCCGAGCTGCAGGCGCTGCTCGCGCCGCTTGGCGTCGCGGTGCGCACGCAAGGCGGCCTCGGCATTGCCGCGGCAGAGGAGCCGCACGATACCTTTCTGGAAAATGCGCTGGCCAAGGCACGCCACGCGGCGCGCATCAGCGGACTGCCGGCGCTCGCCGACGATTCGGGTCTGTGCTGCGATGCCTTGGGCGGCGCGCCGGGCGTGCGCTCTGCGCGCTTCGCCGGGGAGCACGCGAGTGATGCCGAGAACAATGCCCGGCTCGTGCGCGCGCTCGAAGGGATTGTCGATCGCGCGGCGCACTACGCCTGCGTCGTGGTCGCGATGCGCGCGGCCGAAGACCCCGAGCCCCTGGTTGCCGAGGGCCGCTGGAACGGCTGCATCGTCGACCACCCCGCCGGCGCCGGCGGTTTCGGCTATGACCCGTATTTCAGGATTCCGGAGTTCGGCTGCACCGCGGCCCAGCTCGGGGCGGCGGAGAAGAATCGCGTCAGCCATCGTGGCCAGGCGATGCGGGCGATGGCGGAACTGCTGCGGGTGCGTTGGGGGTGGTAGCAGTGCCGCCGCTTTCCCTGTACATCCACATTCCGTGGTGTATCCGCAAGTGCCCCTACTGCGACTTCAACTCCCATGCGGTGCCCACCGGCGAGACGATCCCCGAGGAAGCCTACCTCGACGCACTGATCCGGGATCTCGAATCGACCCTGCCGGCGGTATGGGGCCGTACGGTGCGCAGCGTGTTCTTCGGCGGCGGCACGCCGGGCCTGTTGTCGGGGCCGGGGGTTGCGCGCCTGCTGGCGGAAATCGGCGCCCGTATCCCGCTCGAACCGGGGTGTGAGATCACCTTGGAAACCAATCCCGGCGCGCTGGAGGAGGGGCGGTATGCGGCGTTTCGCGATGCCGGCGTCAACCGCCTCTCGATCGGTGTGCAGTCCTTCGACGACGGCAGCCTGCGTCGCCTGGGTCGGGTGCATGACGGCGCGCAGGCGGAGCGGGCGATCGAGTCGGCGTTGCGCTCGTTCGACAACGTCAACCTCGATCTGATGACCGGTCTTCCCGGTCAGTCGGAAGCGGCGGCGCGGCAGGACGTCGCGCGCGCGCTCGGCTTCGGGGCGACGCATCTGTCGGTTTATCAGCTGACGATCGAAGCCAACACCGTGTTTGCCAAGTTTCCGCCGCCACTGCCGGAGGACGATGTGGTGGAGCGGGCCCAGGAGGCGATCGACGGCCAGCTCGCGCTGGCAGGGTTCGAACAGTACGAAGTGTCGGCGTATGCGCGGCCGGGGCGGCGCTGCCGGCACAACCTGAACTATTGGATGTTTGGCGATTACCTCGGAATCGGTGCGGGCGCGCACGGCAAACTCACCCTTCCAGGGGGCGTCGTGGTACGCGAAGAGCGGTTCCGGGCGCCCGATTCCTATCTGCGCAACGCGGCGCAGGGGCGCTTCGTGTCGCAGCGCCGGACGGTCGGCCCGGATGATCTCGTGTTCGAGTTCGCGCTCAATGCGTTTCGCCTGCGCGACGGGTTTGCGCCGGGTTTGTTCGGGGAGCGCACCGGTCTCGATGCGGCGCGGTTCGAGGCGGGGCTGGTCGAGGCGGCGCAGCGTGGGCTGATCGAACGCCGCCCGGAGCGGATTGCGCCGACCCGCCTGGGAATGCGGTTTTTGAACGACCTGCAGGCGATCTTCCTGACCGCGGGAGATGGTGGTGCATCCGAACCGCCCGGGGGTTCGTGATGGGCGATGCCGGTGCAATCCGCACTATTATGGTGCGTCATGGCTTCCCCCATCCGCGTGGAGACGGCGGCAACCTGTTCTGCTTTCGGGAGGAAGTTACAGGCATAATTCCTGCTTGCATATTTCCCTGTTCAGTGGTTTTCTAATTTTGGAGGAGAGGAATCGATGGGGTCGGCCAATGACGTCATGAAGATGATCGCGGACAACGAAGTCAGGTTCGTTGATCTGCGGTTCACGGATACCCGCGGCAAGGAGCAGCACGTCTCCGTGCCGACCAAGATGTTTGATTCGGAAAAGTTTACGGATGGCCACGCCTTCGACGGCTCGTCGATCGCCGGCTGGAAGGGCATCGAGGCGTCGGACATGCTGCTGATGCCCGATCCTTCCTCGGCGCGCATGGATCCGTTCCGCGAGGAAAACACCCTCATCCTCACCTGCGACGTGCATGAACCGAATACCG
>JAJYBQ010000197.1 GCA_021778935.1 Pseudomonadota bacterium
GCGGCGTGGGCGAGCCAGAGGAACGGGTGACTTGTGGATCTCGGAACCTATCTTCCGGTACTGGTCTTTCTCGTCGTCGGCGCCGTGATCGGCGCGGCGCCGATGGCGCTCGGCGCATTGGTCGGCCCGCATCGCCCGGATCCGGAGAAGCTCTCGCCGTACGAGTGCGGATTCGAGGCATTCGAGGATGCGCGCATGAAGTTCGATGTGCGCTACTACCTCGTTGCCATTCTGTTCATCCTGTTCGATCTGGAAGTCGCATTCCTGTTTCCCTGGGCCGCATCGGTCGGCTCGCTGGGCCACTGGAGCGCGGGCTTCTGGTCGATGATGATCTTTCTCGCCATTCTCACCGTGGGGTTCCTCTACGAGTGGAAGAAGGGCGCGCTCGAGTGGGAATGACGGGTTCCGTTTGCGCCTGGGAGATTTGAACCGGTGGCTATCGAAGGCAAGCTCGAACAGGGTTTCATCACGACCAGCGCCGACGCGGTCATCAACTGGGCCCGGACCGGCTCGTTGTGGCCGATGACGTTCGGCCTGGCGTGCTGTGCGGTGGAGATGATGCACGCGGGTGCGGCGCGGTACGACCTCGATCGGTTCGGCGTCGTGTTCCGCCCGAGCCCGCGCCAGTCCGATCTCATGATCGTCGCCGGGACCCTGTGCAACAAGATGGCTCCTGCGCTGCGCAAGGTCTACGATCAGATGCCCGAGCCGCGTTGGGTGATCTCGATGGGGTCGTGCGCAAATGGGGGGGGCTACTACCACTATTCCTACTCGGTGGTCCGCGGTTGCGATCGCATCGTTCCCGTCGATATCTATGTGCCCGGGTGCCCGCCGACGGCGGAGGCCCTGCTCTACGGAGTGATCCAGTTGCAGAACAAGATCCGCCGTACGAATACCATCGCCCGGTGAACCAACGATGAACGGAATCGGAGAACTGGCGCAACGCGTGCGCGACGGTCTGGGCGAGCAGGCGCTTTCGGTCGATGTCGCGCTCGACGAAGTAACCGTGGCAGTGCGCGCAGCCGACTGGCATGCGGTGTCACTGCGGCTGCGCGACGAGCCGCAATTCGGCTTCGAACAGCTCATCGATCTGTGCGGGATCGACTATCTCGAATACGGTAACGGCGAGCGTGGAACGCTGCCGGCCGAGGGCCGGTTCGCGGTGGTGATGCATCTTCTGTCGTTGGCCAACAATTGGCGCGTGCGCGTGCGGGCGTTCTGCCCGTCCGACGACCTGCCGCTGGTTGCGTCGCTGGTCGGGGTATGGCCGGCGGCCGGTTGGTACGAGCGCGAAGCCTTCGATCTCTTCGGCATCGTGTTCGAAGGCAATCCGGATCTGCGCCGCATCCTCACGGATTACGGATTCGTCGGATACCCGTTCCGGCGCGATTTCCCGGTTTCGGGGCGCGTCGAGATGCGCTACGACCCGCAGTTGCGCCGGGTGATCTACCAGCCGGTGACGATCGAGCCGCGCGAAAACACGCCGCGCGTGATCCGCGAAGAGCACTACGCGCAGGACAAGTGAACCATGGCGGAAATCAGAAATTACACGCTCAATTTTGGCCCGCAGCATCCGGCGGCGCACGGGGTGCTGCGCCTGGTGCTGGAACTCGACGGCGAGGTGATTCGGCGCGCCGATCCGCACATCGGGCTGCTGCACCGGGCGACGGAGAAGCTTGCGGAGACGCGCACCTACCTCCAGTCGGTGCCGTACATGGATCGACTCGACTACGTCTCGATGATGGCCAACGAGCATGCCTACGTCATGGCGATCGAGCGGATGCTGGGCATCGAGGTGCCGATTCGCGCGCAATACATCCGCGTGATGTACGACGAGATCACCCGGCTGCTGAACCACCTGCTGTGGATCGGCGGTCACGCCCTCGACGTGGGCGCGATGGCGGTGTTTCTCTATGCCTTCCGCGAGCGCGAGGATCTCTTCGACATATATGAGGCAGCGTCCGGCGCGCGCATGCATGCGGCGTACTACCGCCCCGGCGGGGTGTACCGCGATCTTCCCGACGCGATGCCGCAGTACCGCACCGACCAGGGCTGGTCCGAAGGCGATGCGCGGCGGCGCAACGAAAACCGGCAGGGCTCGCTGCTCGATTTCATCGACGACTTCGCGCAACGCTTTCCGGCGCTCGTCGACGAATATGAGACGCTGCTCACCGACAACCGGATCTGGAAGCAGCGGTTGGTCGGGATCGGCGTGGTCGAACCGGAAAAGGCGCTGGCCTGGGGGTTCACCGGACCGATGTTGCGCGGCTCGGGCGTTGCCTGGGACCTGCGCAAGAAGCAGCCCTACGAGGTCTACGACCGGCTCGACTTCGACATTCCGGTGGGCAAGACGGGCGACTCCTACGACCGCTACCTGGTGCGCGTCGAAGAGATGCGCCAGAGCAACCGCATCATCAGGCAGTGCATCGACTGGCTGCGCGCCAATCCTGGTCCGGTCATCACCGACAACCACAAGGTTGCCCCGCCCGATCGGGTCGGGATGAAGACCAACATGGAAGAGTTGATCCACCATTTCAAGCTTTTCTCCGAAGGCTTCCATGTGCCGCCGGGGGAAGCGTATGCGGCGGTCGAGCACCCCAAGGGCGAATTCGGCATCTACCTCGTGAGCGATGGCGCCAACAAGCCCTATCGCCTCAAGATCCGTGCTCCGGGGTTTGCGCATTTGCAGGGGTTGGACGAGATGGCGCGTGGTCACATGATTGCCGATGCGGTGACGATCATCGGCACCCAGGACATCGTGTTCGGGGAGATCGACCGATGAACGGCGACAGCACCCGGGAATCGGGGGCGGCGGACGCGCTCGTGCCGGCACCGCGACGACTGTCGGACGCGGCCCTGCAGCGGATCGAGCGCGAAACGAAGAAATTTCCGCCGGAACAGCGGCAGTCGGCAGTGATCCCCGCGCTGGCCATTGCGCAGGACGAGTTCGGCTGGCTGCCGACGGAGACCATCGAGGAGGTGGCCAACCTCCTCGGCATGCCCCCGGTGGCGGCCTACGAGGTGGCGACCTTCTATCATATGTTCCATTGCGCGCCGATCGGGCGCAACAAGATCACCTTGTGCACGAATCTGCCGTGCGCGCTGGCGGGCGCGGGCCGGGCGGCAGCACGCCTGAAGGAGCGCCTTGGCATCGACTTCGGCGACACCACCGCCGACGGCTGCTTCACGCTGGTCGAGGGCGAGTGCCTCGGGGCTTGCGGCGATGCGCCGGTGCTCCTGCACAACAACAAGCGGATGTGCAGTTTCCTCGACGATGACAAGAAAATCGATGCCCTGATCGAATCCTTGCGCGCCGAAGGGGCTGCTCCGGACGGCGAGGGGAGCGTATGAGCGATCGGGTCACCTTTCACGGGCGCCACATCGCTCCGATCCTGCTTGCGGATCTCGATGGAAACAACTGGCGCCTGGGCGACTATGAACGTCGGGGCGGCTATGCCGCGCTGCGCCGCATTCTCCACGAGGGGATGACGCCGGATGCCGTGGTTGCCGAGCTGAAGAAGTCGGCGCTGCGCGGGCGTGGCGGCGCGGGGTTTTCGACCGGCATGAAATGGAGTTTCATGCCCAAGAGCGTGCCGGGTCCGAAATACATCGTCTGCAATTCCGACGAAGGCGAGCCGGGTACGTTCAAGGACCGCGATCTGTTGCGCTACAACCCGCACGCGGTGATCGAGGGCATGATCATCGGCGGCTACGCGATCGGCGCGGCGGCCGGCTACAACTACATCCACGGCGAGATCTGGGATGTGTACGAGCGCTTCCAGGAGGCGCTCGACGAGGCCTATGCGGCCGGACTGCTGGGCAAGAACATCCTCGGCTCGGAGTTCTCGTTCGACTGCTACACCACGCATGGCTGGGGCGCGTACATCTGCGGCGAAGAGACTGCGCTGCTCGAATCGATCGAGGGCAAGAAGGGGCAACCCCGTTTCAAGCCGCCATTTCCGGCGCTGGTCGGCCTCTATGGCCGCCCGACCACGATCAACAACACCGAGACCTTCGCCGCGGTGCCGTGGATCTTCCGCAACAGCGGCGATGCCTTCCTGGCCCTTGGCAAGCCCAACAACGGCGGGACCAAGATCTTCTCGGTTTCGGGGGATGTGCAGCGTCCCGGCAATTACGAAGTGCCGCTCGGCACGCCGTTTGCCAAGCTGCTCGAACTGGCAGGCGGTATGCGCGGTGGGGCGATCAAGGCGGTGATTCCGGGCGGCTCGTCCATGCCGGTGCTGCCCGGCGCGGTGATGATGGATCTGACGCTCGACTATGAGACGATCGCCAAGGCCGGATCGATGCTCGGATCGGGCGCGGTGATCGTGATGAACGACACCCGCTGCATGGTGCGCTGCCTGGAGCGGCTGTCCTATTTCTACCAGAACGAGTCCTGCGGCCAGTGCACGCCCTGCCGCGAAGGGACGGGCTGGTTGTATCGGGTGATGCACCGCATCGAGCATGGGCAGGGACGCCCCGAGGACATCGATCTGCTCGATTCCGTGGCGGAGAACATCCAGGGCCGCACCATCTGTGCGTTGGGCGACGCGGCGGCGATGCCGGTGCGCTCTTTCATCAAGCATTTCCGGGACGAGTTCGAGTACCACATCGAACACAAGCAGTGCCCGGT
>JAJYBQ010000198.1 GCA_021778935.1 Pseudomonadota bacterium
TGCAAGGATTGCCAAGGCAACGCCGACCGCCGCACAGGCCAGCGCCGCAACCCGGGCGGCCGCCGTGCCGATCTCCAGGACCGGCAGCGCCAATCCGCCGGACGCCGCCGCGGCGCACCGCAGCCATCGCGTTCGCGCGGGCGAGGAATGGAGGATCAAAACCGTCCCGATCATGCGCTCCCCGTTGCTTCCGCCGGGCGGAAGCGAAAAAATCCGAATCGCGTTGCGACCGATCGCGGGTCAAACGCGCCTGAAGATCAGCGTTCCGTTGGTTCCACCGAATCCGAAGGAGTTTTTCATCGCGTACTCGATCTTCATCGGCCGGGCCACGTTCGCGCAGTAATCCAGATCACATTCGGGATCGGGGTGCTGCAGATTGATGGTCGGCGGAGACACCTGGTGATGCACGGCAAGGGCCGTAAAAACGGCCTCGATCCCGCCCGCACCGCCAAGCAGGTGCCCGGTCATCGACTTGGTCGAATTGACGACGAGGTTGCGCGCTGCATCGCCGAACGCGAGTTTGATCGCGTTGGTTTCGTTGATGTCGCCCAGCGGCGTGGATGTTCCATGAGCATTGAGATACTGCACCGCACTGCCGTCGATCCCTGCGCTGCGCAGGGCCGCCGCCATGCAGCGCCGCGGCCCGTCGACATCCGGCGCCGTCATGTGATAGGCATCCGCGGTCATGCCGAAGCCGACCAGTTCGCAGTAGATCCGGGCACCCCGCGCGCGTGCATGTTCGTACTCTTCGAGCACCAGGACACCCCCGCCCTCGCCCAGCACGAAACCATCGCGCTCCGTGTCGAACGGCCGGCTCGCGCCTTCCGGATCGTCGTTGCGCGTGGACAGCGCCTGCATCGCAGCGAACCCGCCGACGCCCAGCGGACATACGGTGCTCTCCGCGCCCCCGGCCAGCATGACGTCGGCATCACCCGACCCGATGAGCCGACCGGCCATGCCGATGGAATGCAAGCCCGTCGTGCAGGCCGATACGATCGCAAAATTCGGCCCCTTGAGGCCGAACATGATCGAAACATTGCCCGCGATCATGTTGATGATCGCGCCGGGGATGAGGAACGGCGAGATGCGCCGCGGACCGCGGGTCATCACTTCCTCATAATTGTTTTCGATCAACGGCAAGCCGCCGATCCCCGACCCGACCATGCAACCGATCCGCTCCCGGTTGGCGTCGGTGATCTCGAGTCCGGAATCGCGCAGGGCCTGAACCGAGGCCGCGACGCCGTAATGGATGAACGTGTCCATCCGCCGGACTTCCTTCACCGGCACATAGTCCGTCACCTCGAAATCGCGCACCTCGCCCGCGATCTGCGAGCGATATGCGGATGCGTCGTAACGCGTGATCCGTCGGATGCCGGACTTGCCGGCGAGAACATTGGACCACGCGGCAGGCACGCCGTTGCCAACGGGAGAAATGATCCCCAGACCGGTAACGACTACCCTGCGATGCAGACTGCTCATGGAAACCGACCCCGCCTCACGCTTTCTTCAGATGGGCGTTGACGTAGTCGATCGCCTGCTGCACCGTACGGATCTTCTCCGCCTCTTCGTCCGGAATCTCGCACTCGAACTCGTCCTCGAGCGCCATCACCAGTTCCACGGTGTCGAGCGAATCCGCCCCCAGGTCATCCACGAACGCCGATTCGTTCTTGATGTCGGCCTCGTTCACGCCGAGCTGCTCGGCCACGATTTTTTTTACGCGCTGTTCAATGCTGTCCATAAATACCCCTCCTCGTGCCTTTCATCACGGAAACGCGATGCACCGTCCGCGCCTCCTCTAAAAGAGAACGTGCCGTCCCTTTTTGCGCAAAGGGCGGGCGATTCTAGCAGTTTGGCGAATTACGCCACCGGTCATGCCATATACATGCCACCGTTGACGTGCAACACGGTTCCGGTTACATACGCGCCGGCCTTCGATGCGAGGAACGTCACTGCTGCGGCGATCTCCTGCGCCTGTCCCAACCGGGCCAGCGGAATCTGTCCCAGCAGCGCCTGCGTCTGCTGGGGATTGAGCGCCCGCGTCATGTCGGTCTCGATGAACCCCGGCGCGACGCAGTTCACGGTGACGCCGCGCCCGCCCAGCTCCCGCGCGAGGGATCGGGTCATCCCCTCGAGGCCGGCCTTGGCCGCCGCGTAGTTTGCCTGCCCGGCATTGCCGGCAGAGCCCACCACGGAGGAGATATTGATGATGCGGCCATGCCGAGCCTTGATCATGCCCCGCATTGCGGAACGCGCCAGACGGAATGCGGCGCCCAGATTGGTGTCGAGCACGGCATCCCATTCCTCGTCACGCAGACGCATGGCAAGGGTATCGGCCGTGATGCCCGCGTTGTTGACGAGCACGGAAATCTTGCCGAAGCGCTCCGACACCTCCTGCACCACGACATCGCAGCGCGCGCGGTCGCGCACGTCGAGTACCAGACCCGTCCCCGCGCCGCCCTGCTCCGCGATGCGCCGGGAAATTCCGTCCGCACCCTCGGGAGTCGTCGCCGTACCGATGACGGTTGCCCCCGCCTGCGACAACGTCTCGAAAATGGCCCGGCCGATCCCGCGCGAAGCGCCCGTCACCAGGGCAACCTCGCCGCGCAAGGCGTCCGACGAAAACACCGAAGACTCCGTCATGCCTGATCTCCCAAAGCAACTCGTGCCTCGTCGAGGCTCGAACGATCCGAAATCGACAGGGCGGGGATTCCGGCAACGATGCGACGATTGAGCCCGGTCAACACCTTTCCGGGGCCGCACTCGACGATGTGTGTCACGCCCTGTTCGACGAGCCGGCGCACGAGCTCGCTCCACCGGACCGGACCGGCAACCTGCCGCGCCAGCGCATCGCGGATCCGATCGGGTTCGGACTCGCGCGCCACGTCGATATTGTTCATCACCGCGACCGACGGCGTCTGTACCGGGGTCTCGGCCAGGCGTGCGCGCAGCCGTTCGGCGGCCGGCCCGAGCAGCGAAGAGTGGAATGCCGCGGATACGGGCAGCGGCAGCGCACGCTTGGCACCCGCCTCGCGCGCCAGTTCACAGGCGCGCGCCAGCGCCGCCGTGTTTCCCGCAATCACGACCTGCCCCGGCGCATTGAAATTCACGGCCTCTGCCACCGCCCCCGGAGACACTTGCGCAGCGCGCGCACACACCGCAGCGACGGCGACATCGTCCAGACCCAGGATCGCCGCCATGCCGCTCGTCCCCAGCGGCACCGCCTCCTGCATCGCCTGGGCGCGAAACCGCACCAGGGGGACTGCGTCCTCCAGACGCAACGCGCCGGCGGCGACCAGCGCCGAATACTCGCCCAGGCTGTGCCCCGCGAACACCTCGGGCATTGGACCGCCCGCCGCCCGCCACGCCGAAAACATCGCGACCGATGCGGTGAGCAGGGCGGGCTGGGTGTTGACGGTGCGATCCAGATCCGCGGCCGGACCTTCGGCGATCAAACGGCCGAGATCCTGCCCCAGCGCATCGGAAGCCCGGCGCACCACATCCTGCACCGCGGCATCATCCGCGAACGAATTCAGCATTCCCACCGCTTGGGAACCTTGCCCGGGAAATACGAAAGCCAGTTTCATCGTTTGCCTTGTACGGTTATTGCTACATGCGAACGAGCACGGACCCCCAGGTGAAGCCGCCACCCACACCCTGCAGGAGAACGTGGTGGCCGGGCTTCACGCGGCCGTCGCGCACGGCCTGGTCGAGCGCGAGCGGAACCGACGCCGCGGACGTGTTGCCGTGCCGGTCCACCGTCACGACCACTTTGTCGAGGTCCAACTCGAGCCGCTTCGCGCTGGCCTCGAGAATCCGCACGTTGGCCTGGTGTGGAACGAGCCAGTCCACTGCAGCCGGCTGCATGCCCGCCATGGCAAGCACTTCGCGCGCGGAGGCCTCGAGAACGTCGACCGCAAGCTTGAACACTGCCTTTCCTTCCATGCGCAGGAACGGGTCGCCTGCGGCGCTACCGCCCGCGAGGTGGGCGGAAAGCGTCAGGATCGCGCCGCCGCGCGCGCCGTCGGCACGCATCCGGCTGGCCAAGATCCCCGGAACATCGGCCGATTCCAGCACGACGGCCCCGGCGCCGTCGCCGAACAGCACGCAGGTCGTACGGTCGTTCCAGTCGAGAATCCGGGAGAACACCTCGGCTCCGATCACCAGCGCCCGCCGGTACACACCGCTGCGAATCATCGCGTCCGCCAGGGAAAGGCCGTACACGAAGCCGCTGCACGCCGCCTGGACGTCGAACGCCGCCGCTCCTGCCGCCCCGATCCGCGCCTGCACGGAACACGCAGTGCTCGGAAACACCTGATCCGACGTCGATGTCGCCACGATGACCAGGTCCAGCGTATCCGCAGCGAACCCGGCCCGCTCCAGCGCCGCCGCCGCCGCCCGGGTAGCGAGGTCAGTCGTTCCCACGCCGGTCTCGGCGATATGGCGCTGCCGGATCCCGGTCCGGGTGGTGATCCATTCGTCCGATGTCTCGACGCCGCGGCTGGCGAGCTCGCGGACCAGTTCCTCATTGGCAACCACGCGGGCGGGGAGCGCAGACCCCGTTCCGGCGATGCGGGTATGGATTGTCCGGTTCATGGCGTTCGTGGTCCCGTCAGGA
>JAJYBQ010000012.1 GCA_021778935.1 Pseudomonadota bacterium
TCGGCGGCTGGTCGCCGATTGGTGCGCACTGCTGCAACGGCGGATGAAGATGTCGGTGGCGTTCAGCGGTTCCGAGGCGTACCTCGCGATCGGGGAGCACACGCTCACGGGCGCGCTTGCGCCGATCTCCCTCGATCCGGCCACCGACGCCGATCCGCAGTGATCCCTGCGGGCCGACCCGCCCTGTCGCAGCGGAACGCACAGCGGCGGGGGAGTCTGGTAGATTTTGGCCGCGTGTCACGGGCCACTCCCGCAATCCCTTCCCAGGTCGGAGAAAAAATGAGCAGAAACGTTGCATTGGCAGGTACGTTCGCGCTGGCGTTGTTCCTGGCGGCGACGGTTCCCGGCAATGCCGAGACCTCGCAGATGACGATCCCGCAGGTACGGCACACGATCCGATCGGCGCATACCAAGGCCGACCATCGTGCGCTGGCCTCCTTCTACGAGGCGAAGGCCCGGGAAGCCCGGAAGTGGGCCGAACTGCATCGGGAAATGGCGCAGGACTATGAGGAAAGCGGGAAGCCGGAGGACGAGTCGCAGGTTCCGCTGATGAAGAGCATCGCCAAGCAGTACGACGAAATGGCGGCCAAGTACGATGCGCTGGCCACCCACCACCGCACGCGCGCAAAGACCGTAAAAGAGTGACCGGAAACGTCCGCGGAAAAATCCGCGGACAAGACCGCAGACACGACGGGTGGATTCCGTCTTCGAGCCCGGCTGACTCGATTCGCCGAATCACCTGGCCGAATCACTCCGATGACAGCAGTCCGAGTTCGGATTCGCCCAGATGGCACCAGCCGCCCTCGGGTAGTTCGAGGGCCTCCAGGCGCAGCCCGCCGATGGCGGTGCGCTGCAGCGCCGTGCAGTGGTTGCCGGCGGCGGCCAGCATGCGTTTCACCTGGTGGTACTTGCCCTGCTCCAGCGTGATGGCGATGCGGTTCGGCCCCAAGGCCTCGCATCGCACCGCGGCCAGTGGAGCCGGCTCGTCGTGCAGCTGCACCCCGGCCCGCATGACCGCAACGAGTTCGGGCGTGACCGGGTCGTGCGTGCCCGCCACATAGTGCTTGAGCACCTTGCGCTTGGGTGACGACTGCGCATGGATGAAGCGGCCATCGTCGGACAGCAGCAGCAGGCCGGTGGTGTCATGGTCCAGCCGTCCGACCGGCTGCACCCCGCGCAAGCGCATCGGCTCGGGGAGCAGGCTCAGCACACCCGGATGGTGACTGGGGCGGCGCGAACATTCATATCCGGCGGGCTTGTTCAGCGCCAAGTACACCTGTTCGCGGTAGACCCAGGGTTCGTCGAACACCGTGAACTCGATGCCGGTCGGGTCCAACTGCATCCGCGGGTCGGTCGCCGGCGTGCCGCCGACGGCGACATGGCCGTCGGCGACGAGCTGCTGGCAATGCCTGCGGGTTCCGAATCCCTGGGATTGCAGAAGACGGTCCAGGGTCACCCGCCGCATCGCGCCCTCCGGGGCCGCGATGCCCGCAACGCGTGAAGTTTTCGGCCGGCATCGGCTGCGCCGTTCCCGACCACCTTACTGCTGCACCTTCTTCTCGCCCCGCGCCCACGTGACGTCGTCGCCGAAAATGGCCACGACCGGAACGACGAAGGTAATCAGAATGAAGATTCCCAGCCACCAGTTCGTACTCATGATTTCTCTCCCGAAATAAGTGCGTCACAGACGACCGGTGATCCTGCGTCCGCGGGAACAATGCCGGGCGTCGGGACGCGGCGGCGGGGTGGAACCGTGTCCACCCCGCCGCCGGTTCAACGGCGCATGCGGATATGCCTACGGGCACTAGGGCCGAGCCATGGAATGTTCGAATTCATCGAACTCCGCGCTCGACATCCTTCCGTCATGGTCGCTATCGAACCGATCGAACGCAAGCGCCAAGCGCTTCCAACCGGCCGCATCGTCTCGGCTGATATAGCCGTCGTGGTCGCGATCAAGGCTCTCGAACTCGGCCTTGATTTCCTCTTCTTCCTTCATATACACGGCCATCACATAGTAAAGGAAGACCATCATGAGCCCAAGCATGGCGGGCCAGGTCCAGTCGAGCCCTTCGGTGATGTGATAGATCGCGTTCGGCATTTTCCAGAGGAGAAAGCCAACCATGAGGAACGGCGCGAAGACCGAAATCAGCGCTGCAGTGATTCGAATCGTCTTCATTTGAACACCTCCTGCATTTCCAAAATGCATCGGGAATACATTCATACTTATACGCCAAATCAAAATAAGAATCTACAAAGACTTCTGTCGCCGACTCACTCGAAAAGGGCGTTCCGGCACCGCCACTCGATGGGAATTCGGGGTCGCGCATCCCGCATCGAAGGGGCGGAGGAGTACAAATCCGCGATGCCGCCCGTCGGCCTTCCGATCCTATTTTCCACTCAAGCCCGGTGCGCCGCGAAAGGAGATCGCGCGGTCGCGTCCCCGACCATTCCTTCGGGCCGCACCCATTGGTCGAACTGCTCGGCGGTAACGTATCCCAGCGCGAGGGCGGCCTCGCGCAGGCTCACGCCGCTGGCGTGCGCAAGCTTGGCCACCATGGCGGAACGGTCGTATCCGATATGCGGACTGAGCGCCGTCACGAGCATCAGGGAGCGGCCGACCAGATCGGCGATGCGCGCCGTGTCGGGCTCGATGCCGCGCACGCAGTGCGCGTCGAAGCTGGCCATGGCGTCCGACAGCAGGCGGACGCTCTGCAGAAAATTGTGGGCGAGCAGCGGCTTGTACACGTTGAGTTCGAAATTTCCCGAGGCGCCGCCGATGGTCATCGCGACGTCGTTGCCGAACACCTGACAGCAGACCATCGCCAGCGCCTCGGCTTGCGTCGGGTTCACCTTGCCCGGCATGATCGAACTCCCCGGTTCATTCCCGGGCAGGCGGATTTCGCCCAGGCCGCAGCGCGGACCCGAAGCGAGCCAACGCACATCGCCGGCAATCTTCATCAAGGCCACCGCGAGGGTCTTGAGCGCACCATGCGCGCTCACCAGCGGATCGTGCGCGGCCAGCGCGGCAAAGAGATTCGCCGCGCAGTGAAACGGCAATCCCGTCTCTTCGGCCAGGAGGCCGGCAACCCGCGGTCCGAACTGCGGATGGGTGTTGATGCCGGTACCGACCGCCGTGCCGCCGACCGCAAGTCCGTGAAGCGCAGCGAGGCTCCGTCTGATCGCCTCGTCGGCATGATCGAGTTGCGCGACCCACCCGGAAATCTCCTGCCCCAGGGTCAGGGGCGTCGCGTCCTGCAGGTGTGTCCGCCCGATCTTGACGATGTCGGAAAACGCGATCGACTTTTCGGCGAGCGTCGCCCGCAAGCCGCGCAATGCCGGCATCAGATCCTCGCGAATCCGCACCGCGGCGGCGATGTGCATGGCCGTCGGGAAGATGTCGTTGGTCGACTGCCCGAGATTCACTTCGTCGTTGGGGTGAATGCGGCGGTCCATGCCTCGGCCGCCGCCGAGCAACTCCGACGCCCGGTTCGCGATAACCTCATTCATGTTCATGTTGGTCTGCGTTCCCGAGCCGGTTTGCCACACCACAAGCGGGAACATCCCGCGATGCGCGCCGGCGAGCACCTCGTCGGCCGCCCGCGCGATCGCCTCGGCCTTCGCGGCATCCAGAAGACCCAATGCGGCGTTGGCGCGCGCGCAGGCACGCTTGACGAGCGCCAGCGCCATGAGCAGGGCCTCCGGCATTCGTTCATCGGAGATGCGAAAGTGCTCCAGCGAGCGCTGAGTCTGCGCGCCCCACAGCGCATCGGCCGGCACTTCGATCTCGCCGAAGGAATCGCGCTCCCATCGAACGCCACCGTCCAGGAGCGCCGGCGGATCGACGTCGGATTCCCGGACCTGACCTCCCTCGGCCACCATGTCGCAAACGGCCTGCGAAACGCCCCGGGGCCGCAGCATCGGGATGGCCATGGCCTACCTCGCCGTGTCGTCGACGAACCGGGAATAGGGCAATTCATCCAGTTGCAGCGGCTTTCCGTCCGCAAGCACTTCCTTGAAGGGGCCAAGCTCGGAACCGGCACCGCGAACCATCACGACAACCTTGCCGTCGATGATGGCATTGTGAAGGGATTCGATCTTTTCCTCCGGAATGCCGGCGCGGTGGAATGCCACCGCCAGTTGCGACAAGGCCGCGGAGCCGCTCATCGCCGCGGCGCCGATCGCCGTGCCGCCGGCGATGGCCTCGACGATGTGTCCCGCCGCCAAGACCGGGCCGACCCCCGGAATCATGAACAGCCCCGCCGCTCCGGCGAGCAGCCCCCACAACCCGCCCCAAAAGGCACCCTGCTTGCCCCACGCCCGCATCCGGTCGCCGACCTCCAGGTGGTAGATCCCCAGCGTGTCGTCCCCGATCGCGTGCTGCTTCCCGAGCACCGAGATGAGGTCCATCTGGCAGCCTTTGCGATTCAGACGCCGCAAGACGGACTCGGTCGCCGCCTCGTCGGAATACACCGCAACCAGGACCCGATTCCGCTCCCGCCATGACGGTCTTTCGATCTTGTCCATATCGGCACCTCCCTCACGTGACGCCATCCGCCACCGCCGGACGGACCACGGCGCGCTGTCGATTAGACTGAGCGAATCATCGGAAGTTGCCCGGCCCTGCGGTCGGACGGTCGACATCAACAACCCGAACACCGGCGACGATTTCGTGCTCGGGGCCAAGGAACTGTCGCTGCCCGACGGCAGTCGCCGGCCGTATTCGCTCTGACTCGCGGCAGAATACCCGCGCGTGATCGATGCCAACTGGATCGGCATGAAGCTCAGCAAGCTACCCGATTTCGGCGAACAGAACGGTGGTTCTGGGCGAGACGGGGGCGTGCAGTTGAACTGCGTCGGCCTGTTCGTTGCTGAAGTCGTCCGGGAAGTGACGTTCGACCATTTCGCGGACGATCGTCAGAGCGCTCCCGCGGGAAGGCTGGGCAACCGGACTCCGCCCTCCACCACCGTCAAGTCGATACCCGACAGCGGAGCGACTGGCGCTACGCCGGTCGGCAACGCGACGGACTGCGAGGCCGACTGCTGGACAGCCTGAGAATGGGAAATGACATTTGCTGAAAAAATGGTGGGCTGGATCAAGTTTCCGGCATTGGGTACCACCGCACTTTGATTCACCGCCGCACCGATCGCACTGCTCTGTCTGGATTGCACCGGGGAAATCCAATCCAGGGTTCCCGTGAAGGCGTTACCGAGCGGTACCACCGTCACCATGCCTCCTGTGGAGTCCATCGTCGAGGATTGATCGACGCCAATCACCGTTCCCGCTTGCTGATTGATATTGCCCGCTGCATTGACCGTCAAATTGCCGGTCGCATTGAGGGTCCCCATGGTCACGGCGCCCGCGTTGGCAACCAGGTCGATATTTCGACCCGAGATATTGGAAAACGACAGGTTTCCGATCACCTGCGTGATGCTGATGTCGCCCCCCATGGCAATCATCCCGGGCGCAGTTTGGCTGAACGACTGCGTGACGGTCAAATTTCCGCTGCCGACAATTTTCCCGCCGGTCTGCGCCAACGATGCCACCGTCAGATTGCCCTTGTCCGTCACCGCACCCGTGCCCAGATTCCCGGAGGTGCCTCCGTTGCCGACCTGCAACGTGCCGGCATCGATCGTCGTCGTACCGCTGTACGTGTTGTCGGCCGTCAGCGTCGTCGTACCCGGACCGGACTGCGTCAATCCGCCCGTGCCCGAAATCGCCTGTGCAAGCGTCGCGCCGTTGGAGCGGTCGATCGCCAGATTGCCGTTGTCCGTCACCGCACCCATGCCCAGATTCCCGGAGGCGCCTCCGTTGCCGACCTGCAGCGTGCCGGAATCGATCGTCGTCGTACCGCTGTACGTGTTGTCGGCCGTCATGGTGAGCGTTCCCGGCCCTGACTGCGTCACGCCTCCCGAGCCGGAAATCGCCTTGCCGATCGTCGCATTGCCCGGCAGATCGAACGTCAGATTTCCGTTATCCTGGATGCCGCCCGATCCGCCGAGCGTCCCGCCCCGTTGCGTCATCGTGGTCACCGTCAGCGTGCCGTCATTGGTGATCGTGCCTCCCGTCTGCGTGAGCGCCCCAAGTTGCATGTTGCCGGCGACGTTGAGCGTGCCCGCAACCATGCTCAAATTGCCCGCCGTCCCCAGGCTGGCCAGGCTTACCGGCCCCCCTTGCGCGGGGGCCACCACGGCATTCCCGTTGAACGTCACCGTCACGCCGCTCGGAATCGTGACATTGGCCACATTCGACAGGTCCGGCACCGCACCGCCCGCCCAGTTCGCCGGATCGAACCAGTTGCCGCTGCTGCCGCCGGTCCACGTCACCGATGACAGCTGCGTGATGGTGGCGGCAAGCCCTGTCGGCTGCGTCAGTCGGTAGTTACCGGCGGCGGGTCCCGAAATGCCGTCGCCGGCCGTCACCGCCATATTGGTTCCGACGTTCTGGCTTGCGAACGTGCCGGCTTGCGCAAAATTCACGTTCGCGGCATCACTCGAAAGCACGCCCACCAACGTTCCGCCCGTAAGCGTCGCCGTCGTCGTCCCATCGTAGACCTTGTTTTGCGCCGTCTCGCCACTCACCGTCAACGTCTTGGGATCGATGGTGAGCGTCCCCGGCACATAGCTGATCGTGTAGTTCGACAGCCCCGTGCCCGTGGCGCTCGCCACGATCCCGTTGCTCAAACCCGTGTAGATCCCCGCCGACTGCGTACCCGGAACCACGGTGTTGCCGCCTTGCGTCAGCGTCACCACGGAAATCGCGTCGCGGTTGACCAGGCCAGTGTCCGTATAGGCGCTCGTGCCCAAGGCGAGCGCCGTGCCGTACGTCGTCGTCTGCCCAGAGGCCGTGATCGTCAGCGGCGCCTTGTTCACCGTTAGCGCCGTGCCGTTCGTACCCGCCTGCACGATCGTGTAGTTGCCGTCCGGCGTCACACCGCTGCCGGTGATCGCATAGCTTCCTGCCGGGCTCGACGAACTCGCAGTCGTGCCAAAGGTCAGCGTCCCGCTCGTCGCGCTCGATTGCGTCTGCCCGTTCACGAACCCCGTCAGCGACCCGGTCAGCAACGGCAGCGATCCGCCATACGTCATGCTCGTCGTGTTGGCCGTCTCCATAAGCGGCGCCGGGGTGATGTTCGCACTCAGCGCCGTGGGTTGGCTTAGCACGTAATTTCCCGCTGAAGCGCCCGTAATCGTGTCGGCCGCCGTCACCGTCACCGCATTGCCGACATTGGGTGTGTCGAAACTGCCCACCTGCACCAAGGTGACGTTGTCGCCAGACAGCACGCCCGGCAAAGTACCTCCACTCAAGCTGGCGATGGTCGTGGCGTCGTACACCTTGTTGGCCGCCGTCTCGCCGCTGACCGTCAGCGCCAGCGGGTTGACCACATAGTTCGCCGTGGGCGTCGTGTAGCCTGCAAACGTGTAGTTGCCGGAGTCCGCGCCGCCGAGGATCGTGCCGACGCTTTGCGTGTAACTGCCCGCGTCGAGATGGCCGCTTGCGCTGTTCACCGGGTTGTCGATGCTGGCGGTGGCCGTCACCTTATCCCCGCTGATGGAATTTCCGAACGTCACCGTTCCTGCCACCACCGGCGAGCCATACGTCGAACTGCCCACCGCAATCTGCGCTCCCGTCAGCGCGAGTTGGCCCACGTTCAATTCGCCGCTGCTGACCGCGTTGTCGGTGAAGCCGTAGCCCAGGCTGCTGGTCAGGCCCGACACGTAGGCCACGTCGTGCGTTCCGGCTACGGGATTGCCCGACGTGGATCGCGCGCCGGAAACCGACCATGTGGCCGCACCTCCCACCACCCCGGCGGAGGTATCGCCGTTTACATAACCGCTGTAGGTGCCGCTGAAGGTCGGCAGAGCAGCGCCATAGGTCATACTTCTTGCACCAGGCGTCACCAGGAGCATCGGCTGTTCACGGTACACCGCGAAGCTTCCGCTATTACCCAGTGCCGTGCTGAAGTTTGAGGTCGACTGCGTGCTGTCGTACCGGAAGTTTCCCGAACCGGCTCCGATCAGCGCCGTCACCCCCGTGCTGCCCGCGACACTGCCGGTGTACAGTACCGCCCGGCCGCCGGCACCCGTGGTCACGCTCGGGCTGCCAGTAAGCACGATGTCCCCCCCGGTGGAACTGCCCGCGGCCGTAGCGTTGCCCGCGTCGAGGACGATGGCGGCGGAAGAAGTGCTGGTCGTGGCGACGTTCTGCGCCAGGGTCAGATTGCCAGCGCTGGTCTCGACGTCCAGGGTCCCGGAGGCTGATATCCCATTGAGTCCTCCGACAGAACCCACCGTCAGCGTGCCGGCGTCGCGCAGCGACAGCGACGCGACATTGGCGGCCAGGGTACCGATGTTGTCGCCCCCATTGTCCAGCGTCACCGCCGAGGAGGAAGCGTCGAGAGCCAGCCCCGAAGAGTTCAGCGCCCCGGTCTGCGTCACCGTGCCGTTGCCCGTGACGTTGACCGTCAGCGCGTAGTTCGGAATGACCACGCTGCCCAACACCGCATTGGCACCGGTAACGAGTGTCGTGGCGTTGTCGAAATTGTAATTGTCCAGGGTAACCGTGCCCGTCGTGCTCGAGCCGAACACGAAACTTCTGAAGCCGGTCTTGAACAGCCCGCTGCTGCCGAACATGTTCGTCGGGTCGATCCACAACGTGCCCGCCGCCGGTGCGCTGGTCTGCACCGCCAGCGCCATGCCCGTCGTTCGGGGCGCGATGGTGAGCGTGCCCGTGCTCTGCACCGCACTGCCGGTGAAAGTGCCGCTGCCAAACACATGATCGGCGCTGAAGCCGTCCGCGGTGATCGAGATATTGCTGCTCGAGGATGTCACCGGCGAAGCGATGCCGAATCCCTGCGGCAGCGAGGGCACGAATCCCACCGTGCCGTTGATGTCGACCGCGCTGTACTGCGAGTTCGGCCCCGCGGTGCCGGCCAACGTGATCGCGCCGCTGGCCGCCAGCACATAGGTGTTCGGTTCCATGTGGACGCCCGCGGCGCTGAGCGCGGTGCTTCCGCCCTTGCCATCCAGTGAAATGCCGCCACCCGCCCCCGTGGCCGCAATCACGAGGCCGGAGGTATTGCCGCCCCAAAGAAAGGTGCCCCAATTGTTATTGGTGGAGCCGATCGCTCCGCTGGCGTCGCCGAACAGCGTAATGGCGGTCGTGTTGGTTGCGGAGGACAGGATCTGCGTATATCCATTGTTACTGGTTTCGATCGCGTTGCTGGACTGGCCCGCAGCATTGCCGACCGCCACCCCTTGCAGATCAATAGTCCCGGCGCCGGCGTTGATCACGCTGCTGCCGTACATGCGGATGCCGTCGTTGTTGCCACCGGCGCCATCCGACGTGGTATAGCTCGGATTGGACGTGGCGCTCTGCCCTCGAACCACGATGTTGCCTCCGCCCGACAGCAGGGTCACGGTGTCCAGGGTGACACCGTTGCCGTTGGTGCTGCTGTCCCCGGTGGCGTACCCGGTGGCTGGGTTGCTTCCGCCCGACAAGGTGATGTTGCCGCCGTTGGTCGTGATGCCGGCCCCCGCCCCGGCCGAGGTGCCCTGCAGCCAGACATAGCCGGCCCCGGAATCGCTGGCGTTGCTGTCATAGGTGACGTTGCCACCCTGACTGCTGACGCTGGTCGACGCGGCCTGCACGATCGAGCCGGTGGCTTGCACCAGGATCGGCGAGCCCGCCGCGGTGCTGGTCAGATCAGTGTTGAGGTCGACCGTACCGCCGTAGATGCTGATCGGCCCGGCCACTACCTGCGGGGTGCTCACCGTCACGACTGCGGCATTTCCTGGCGCGCCGATGGTCAGGCCTCCGAGGCTGGCGACGTTGTCGATGGTCAGGCCGCCGATCGAGCCACCGCCGACGAGATTGCTCCCCGACGCACTGCCGCTCCACGTGAAGGGGTTGCTGAAGGAACTCCCGGGCGTCGGGGTGATGGCCAGGCTGGCCGAGTTGCCCGAAGGCGCCAGGGTCACGATGGAAAATGCCGTCGTGTTACCCGCGATGGTCAGGCCGCCGCTGACATCCAGATTGGTATTGTCGATGCTGACCGCTTCGCCATAACTCGCGATGGAGACCGAACCCAGGCCCTGGGTGCCGGTGATGTCGACGGCGCCTGCCGTGGTGTTGGTCGAACGCAGCGTAACCGCGCTGCCGCTGCCGCTGTAGCTGCCGTTGTTGCCGTCGATCTCGACGCCATTGCGATAGCCCCCGGTGGTGCTCGCAAGATCATTCGCCACCCCGGTGATCGAAATCGTGCCACTGCCGGCATCGATGGTCGAGCCGTTGACGATCTGGACACCGGCCAGGCTCCAGTTGCTGTTCGTATTATTGGTCGCGTAGCCTGAGCCGCGCAGCGTGATGTTGCCGCCCGCCGATACCAATTGGTTGTTGCCAAGCAACCCGATACCGTCCCAGGTGGCGCCGCCACTGCGGCCCTGGGCATAGTCAGTGCTCAGATTGCTGCCGCCGCCCAGCGTGATCGAGCCACCATGGCTCAGGATCGACGCGCCAGAGTTGAAGTAGATCGATCCGCCGGTGTTTGCGGAGTTGGACTGCAGCACGACGTTGAGCGCCTTGGTATTGCCATTCTGCGTGGCATCGATGCTGACGTTGCTGTTCAGCAGGATGTCGCTCTGGGCCTGCAGGGTCAGCGTGGCGTTGCCCGCCATCGCGCCGGTGACGATGCTGCTGGCGACCGTGATGTCGGCGCTCGACGTGCCGCCGGCACCGCCGGTGGTGATGGTCACGTTACTGCCGGCATTGAGTGCCGCTACGATCGTCGACGGGTCAATGCTGCTGGCGGCGCTTGGCGCGTAGGGGTTCGTCGCGTATCCGGTACTGGTGCCCGATTGAATTGTCACGTTGTAAGGATCGAGCAGCCAGGTTCCTGCCAAACCCTGCGGAGCCGCGGTCGTGATCCGGGCGTTTGCGGCGACGTCGACTTTGGCGGCACTGGTTTCGATGTTGCCGCCGTTTCCGCCATTGGGGGCGCTGGCATCGATCGTCCCCCCAACACGCACCGTGCCCGACTGCATATCCCCCAGAAGACGGATCGTCCCCGCATGGTTTTCGACGGTCTGCGCTTCGATGATGCCGGTGTCGTTCACGGCCGTGCCGAGAAGCTTCCCGGCGGCCTGCGTGGTGAGCAATACCTGCCCGCCGTCGGCCCGAATCAAACCGCCGTTTTGCGCCAAGGCGTTCAGCGCCCCCTGGTCGATCGCGACGCTCAGCAGCCCGTCCCCGGCAACATCCAGCGTCACGGCGCTGCCCGCCGCCAGATCCACAGTTCCCAGCCTTGCCGAAATCACTCCCTGATTCGATACGCTCGCCCCCAGGAGCGCAACGTAGCCGCCATCGGCCGCGGTGATCGACCCTTGATTCTGCACACCGGCTGCGCCCGTTCCGCGAAAGCGGTACTTGCCGGCCACGAAGTCGGCGTCGGAAATCCCCAGAGTCGAGGCCACCAGCCCGCCCACGTTGACCGACGCCCCCTTGCCGAACAAGATCCCATTCGGATTGATCAGGAACACTTTGCCATTGGCGTTCAGGCTCCCCAGAATGCTCGACGGATCCGAACCTTGCACGCGATTGAGGATCACCGAAGTCGCATTGGGCTGAACGAAGGTCACCGCCTCGTTGGCACCGATATTGAAGCTCTGCCAGTTGATCGCTGCGTTCTGGGTCGACTGCGTGATCGTCATGGCATTGCCTGATCCGGCAATGCTGGCAGCCCCCACCGATACCGACCCGCCCGCAGGAAGCGCCCAGGTATTTGCCCCCAATGCCAGCAGAACGGATGCCGCCAGTGCATTGGCCGCAAATCCCGCGCCCCCCGGAATGACGCCGCAACCGCGCTCGGACGACGTCCGCCTGCCCCGACTGGACGCCAATTCCGAAGCCGCAACAAAATTTCCAGCAATCTCGTTCCACAGCGAGCGGTGGATTTTGTTCATGGCCCTGGTCCTGTTTTTCTCTGGCGGCGAGCCGCCACTACCAACCATCACGCCCCCACCCCACATAAGAATGTGGGGCAGGAAAATCAGAAATAGCGCACCGCCTGGATCCAGAACTGGCTCGAACCGGACGGAATCGAGGTCGCAAGCGCGGCGCCCAGGGTGTGCGCGTAGTACGTCTTCACGAGAAACCGGTTCTCGCTAGCGATCCAGTTCACCCCAAACCCGAACCCGGAGAGCTTGCGCACGTTCAGCCCCGCCGCCCAGGGCGTCTTGTCGAGCTTCATCAGCCCCGTGTCCACAAACGCCACCAACTGCTTCTGACCCGGAATCGCGTTCCACGAAACCAGCTTGTGCGCCTCAAGATTGAGCACATAGCCCTCGTCGCCGAACGCCTCGCCCTCCGGATAGGCCCGCACTCCATCGGCGCCGCCCAACTCCATCTTCTCGGAGATGTCGAGATTTTTGGAGGCCACCTGCCCGTGCAGGGCCCCGTAGAACGACATCGTGTCGGTCACCATCTGCTCGCGCGACGTCGATAGCGAAAACTTCTCATACTGCCCCGCAGAACGCGCCGTGCTCGCGTCCTGCGTGAGCGCCGCCGCGTTCTGAATGTCGATCCGCCCATCGGTGAAGGTGAACGAATAGGTGTCGGCACCACCAGGGTCGCGATGATCCCCATTGACGTTGGCCATCCAGACCCCGGCATGCCGGTCCGACACCGACGCGGTGGCGTTCACCAGATCCTCGAACTGCTTGTCGTCGTAATCGAGTTGCGCGTACAAATTGTTCGCCCGCCCGCGAAGAATCGGGTAGCTCCCATAAATGCTCTTGATCTTCGCCGTTCCGTTGGCGTTCAGGCCGGCAAACGCGTTGCCGAGCAGGTATCCCATGTCGGCAAGCGCCACCCCCATCTTGGCCGCGCCGATCTGCGTCTGGTAGGCCACGCGCCCGTAGTCCTCGCCGGTGGAATGCAGGACGTTGCCAGACAGCGCATCGCCATGCCCGGTCGGATCGTTGAGCGTAAAGTTCATCCCCACCCGGTTCGACCCCGTGTACGGGTTGCCCTCGTTGTCGCCGTAGAAACTCCCCGACACTTTGGGCCCGGGCGTGACCTTCACGATCAGGTTCGAGGCACCGACCGAAGCGCCCGGCACCAGGGTCGAACGCACGTCCACCCCCGGAACATCCGAGAGCAGCAACAAGCCCCGTTCCAGCGGGGCGGCCTGCACCGCTTCTCCGCTTCGCACCGTGCCCAGCAATTGCTTCGCCAGACGGCCGGAGAGATTCGTCTGGTTGTGGATCGAAACCTGCCCATACCGCCCTTCGATCACGTGGATCGTGACCGTGGCATTGCGGATCTCCTGCGCCGGAACGTAGGCGCGCGCGACGAAATACCCGTGCTTGCGATAAAAGGCCGTGATCCGTTCCGCCATCTTGCGCAGATCGGAAAGCGTGAATGTCCCCGGCGCAAACCCGGAAACCGCAATCAGCCGGTCATCGGGATATGCCTGCGCGCCAGTGATGCGCAGATGTTTGACGACAATCAATGTGCGATCCGTCACCGCGCCCGACGACACGCCGCCGCGCTCGATCCGGATCTCCGGAACCGGCTTCGCCGGCGCAGGAATCTGCGGCATCGCCTGAAGAATGTTCCCGCCGCCGGGCGGCTCCGCCGCAAACGCCGTGCCGCAAATCGCGGCAACGCACGCGAACGCAAGGACTTTCCCGCCCATCATGGAACCCCCATTTTTTCTTGTTGGCTTGACGCGTGGCTGGGCTGCACCACCGGGGACAAAAAACCCTGCTCCCGTCAGCCTCCATTCTGGGAGCCCTGCGCGACGGCAACGGGCTCAATAGCGCCCGATTTTCAAGCGATTTCGACAGAACACGGCAACCGTCGGTAAGCGATCGAGGAACCCCACCGCTATGCCGGGGTAACGGAGCATGGTAGAGGCGGAATCAGGGTTTCGACGAAGCGACCCGCCAGGGCAAGAGCGCGTCGTAGTCGTCGGCGGTCTTGGCGGCGGGCAGGAGCACGAGGATTTCTTGCGGCCAATCGCGAAGGGGCGCAACGCGTTCTCACAGAAGTGGTTGTCCAGGCCGACGTCGCCGCGATCAAGGAAGCGGATGAGTTTTGACCATTGCCCGGCCAGGTAAAACAGCGCCTTGCCCGGTTCGGAACCCGACACAACCGAGTGCTGGTGTGCGAGCAGCATCGACTCGATCTTCTCGATCTTCTCGATGACCACGCTGCTTTGCTGTCGCCCCCGGATCAAAATTCAGTCGGCGCAGACCGTCCATCTCGAATCATCGGAAGTTGCCCGGCGCTGCGGCCGGACGCCCGAAGTCGCCGAGAGCGAGTGGCACCACGACGGAAGTCGTGCTGCCCGGCACGCCGGAACGGATTTCCTGGCTGCGGGGCCCGTTTTGCGCGGATAATTTCCCTCGTCCGGCATGCGGCCACTCCCGCGGATCCGGAACGGGTCTTTGCGGTCGGGCTGACGGATGAAGCAACACAAGCGCCCCCGGCACCGGATAACCGAAGTCAGTGCGCGTTGGTTCATGCGTATGCAATACGAAAAACTCACGGTACTGGAACTCCGCGAACGCGCCCAGGGAACCGGCTTCCGTCCCCCGGATGCGGTCGCGCAGCGCGTGCTCGGCCAGCGTTACGCCAATGGCGAAGGGGTCGGCAAGGACGAAGGGGAAGCCGTCCGCTGGTTCCGCCTTGCCGCCGAACAAGGAGATATCGAGGCGCAGCGCTATCTTGCGTTTGCGCTGCTGCATGGCCGCGGCGTGCCGGAAGATGTCGTGGAAGGGATTCGCCGCCTTCGCCTTGCCGCCGATGCCGGCGACGCACCGGCGCAGCGCGAAATGGGATATCACCATGCCGTGGGGTCGGGCGTTGCGCTGGACGAGGCGCAGGCCGTGCACTGGTTTCGCCTGGCGGCCGAGCACGGAGATGCGATCGCGCAGTATGACCTTGGTTATGCGCTGGCAAACGGGTACGGCGTGGCGAAGAACCCCGTGGAGGCTGCCGAGTGGTACCGATCGGCGGCCGAGCATGGCAGACCCGAGGCCCAGAGCGCATTGGCCATCGCCTACGAACGCGGGATCGGCGTCGCCGTCGACTATGAAAGGAGCCTCCACTGGAACCGGCTCGCCGCCGGGCAAGGGTACGCCGAGGCCTGCAACAGCCTGGGCCGGATGTATGAAAACGGCCTGGGCGTAACGAAGGACCTGGAAGAGGCGCGACATTGGTATGCGGAATGCGCGCACAAGAAATCCGCCGCGAACCCGCAGCACCCGGAAACGCACGACGGACGGACCGCCGACGACCGGGGGGATTCGACGCCATCGGGCTCGAGGCCCTCGATTTTCGGAGCCTCGATGTCCGCAGCCTCGATGTCCGGAGCCTCGATACGCGGCGCGGAATCGATCGTCGACTTCCTCGACGCGGCATTCGCGGGCTTCATAGGGCTGGGTGCCGTGCGCGGCGAGATCTTCCGGCAGGCGAGCTACATTCACGTGCAGAGTCTGCGCGCGCGCCAAGGGCTCAGCGTCCCCCACTTTCCGTCCCGGCACATGGTCTTCATCGGCAACCCCGGGACCGGCAAGACCTCGGTGGCTCGGATCATTGCCGGCCTCTATCTCCGACTGGGCATATTGAAGACCGACAAAGTCGTCGAGACCGACCGCGCGGGCCTGGTTGCGGAGTACGTCGGCCAAACGGCGGTCAAGACGCACAAGATCGTGGAATCCGCCCTCGGCGGCATCCTGTTCATCGATGAGGCCTACTCCCTTGCCAAGGGCGGCGAACAGGATTTCGGCCGCGAAGCGATCGAAACGCTGCTGCAGCTGATGGAGAACCATCGCGACGACCTGGTGGTGATCGTGGCAGGCTACGTATCCGAGATGGAAGAGTTCATCAACTCGAATCCCGGCCTCGCGTCGCGTTTCAACCGGTACATCCGGTTCCCCGACTACAGCGCTGCCGAGCTGCTGCAGATCCTCATCCACTTCTGCGAGCAGGCCTCCTACACCCTGAGCGACACGACGAATTCCGGCCTGCAAGCGCTGTTCGCGCGCGAGATCCGACAGCAGCGGCAGCACTTCGGAAATGCCCGATACGTTCGCAACCTGTTCGAGAAGATCGTCGAAGCACAGGCTCAGCGCGTGGTCTGGATGTCCCAGGTGTCGACCGCCGATCTGAAGTCGATCCTCGCGGTCGACGTCGAAAAGGCGACGGGATCCCCACTGCCGGCGGATGGCGACGTCGAAGCGAGCCATGAGGCGGCGCTGAAGCGCCTCGACGGTCTGGTCGGGCTGGAACGAGTCAAGGCGCAGGTGCACCGCCTTTGCGACTTTGTCCGCATCCAGCACGCGCGTGCCGAAACGGGGAGGCGGGCGCCGGTCGGGTTTTCCCAGCATCTCGTGTTTGTCGGCAACCCCGGGACCGGCAAGACGATGGTCGCGCGGATCCTTGCCGACCTCTATTACACGTTGGGAATCACCGCTTCCAACCATCTCATCGAGGTGGACCGCGCCGGACTGGTCGCCGGCTACGTCGGTCAATCGGCACTCAAGACGCGGCAGGTGCTGGAATCGGCCATCGGCGGCATCCTCTTCATCGATGAAGCGTATGCCTTGGCGCAAGGCACCGGGGAAAGCGACTTCGGCAAGGAAGTCATCGATACGCTCCTCAAGACCATGGAGGACTATCGCGACCGTCTGGTGGTCATCGTTGCCGGATATACCGACCCGATGCGGGTGTTCATCGAAAGCAATCCCGGGCTGCGTTCGCGCTTCAACCACTACATCGAGTTCGACGACTATGAACCGAACGAACTCTTCGGAATTTTCGAGTCCTTTTGCCGCGACTCCGAGTACGTACTGGAGCCCACCGCGGAATCGTTCCTGCGCAACCGGTTCCAGCAGTTGTACGACGCGGGCCGGACAACCGACAACGGTCGCTTCGTCCGCAACCTGTTCGAGCGTTGCGTCGAAGTGCAGGCGGACCGGATCTCCCACAGCGGCGACGGGGCCGTGGCGAACCTCAACACCCTGAACTCCGCGGATGCCGCCGCCGCGCTCCAGGAAGTCCTGGCGGGCATCGCGGAACCTGGTTTTCATCCCCTGGCGGCAGGCGGTCCTGGAGCGCAATAGCGTAGCGCGGGGCAGGAGATCCAGCGCCTGGGCATCCCGGCTGATGCGCTGATTGCGGAGACCGTTCCCGGGTGATGACCGGCGTGCGGCGTAGCCGTGTCAGCCCAGCCCGAGCCCACCCCACACCGCCCAAGGATCGACAACTCCAATTCCGCAGTCATCGAAATCGCGCATGTTGCGGGTCGCAATGCTCGCCCCGCGGGAACGGGCCATGCCGCCGATCATTGCATCGAATTGGCGGATCGGCTTCCCGGCTGCCCGCCGCGCAGCGCCGATTTCCGCAAAGGCAGCCGCCGCGTCGGCATCAAAACTCAAAACGCGTCCGTCGAAGTCTTCATTGAAAATCGCCAGGGCCGCGTCCCACAAACCCGGACGACGCGTGCCGTCGGATAGCAATCGAATCCCATACAGGACTTCGCCCCTCGTTACCGTCGTCGTGAACAACGACGACAACGACTGGCCTTTCAACCACGCCAAAACGCGGGGGTCGGGTGCCGCCTTCAGGACTTCGGAAAGAACACCGGAGCATCGTTCCTGCAGCATTTTTCCTCGCCGGGCTCGCCGAAAGCGGGCACCCTGAAAACGGAAAAGCAGGCGAAAACGGGGTGAAACCGAGTGAGACGGAGTGAGCGGGACTCGAGATGTTTCCCGAGGAGATTCAGCGACTTACGAGGATATTGAGTGGGGTGGCTGATGGGACTCGAACCCACGACAACCGGAATCACAATCCGGGACTCTACCAACTGAGCTACAGCCACCGCAAACGGCCGGGAACCTGGCCTGCCCGGCCGGACTCGAACCAGCGACCCTCAGCTTAGAAGGCTGATGCTCTATCCAACTGAGCTACGGGCAGGAACGAACGGGCCCGGGGGGTCGCGAAACTACTGGTCGGGGCGAGAGGATTCGAACCTCCGACCCCCTGCGCCCAAGGCAGGTGCGCTACCAGGCTGCGCTACACCCCGAAAGCGCGACATGATACCGTGTTTTGCGCCGTTCGGCACGGTCTCACCCTGCGGACTCGCTCCTGGCTTCCTCCACCGCGCCGCCCGCGACCGGCAGGATGCGCGCAGCCGGCAGCCAGGCGGTGAACCGGCTGCCGCGATCGACCTGCGATTCGATTTCCAGGCGTCCGTCGTGACGCAGCACGACGTGCTTGACGATCGCCAGACCGAGCCCGGTGCCGCCGGTGCCGCGCGAGCGGCCCTTTTCGACGCGGTAGAACCGTTCGGTCAGGCGCGGAATGTGCTCGGGGGCGATGCCGATTCCGCTGTCGGCGACCTCGAACACCGCACCGCCGGCCGCGGCCGCCCAGCGCAGGCGCACCGTGCCGCCATCGGGCGTATAGCGGACGGCGTTGATCGCGAGATTGCCGAATGCGCTGCGCAGTTCGTCGCGGCTGCCGCGCACGTGCCACGGCGTCTCGACGTCGACGACGATGCGATGGCGCCCGGCGGAAAGCGTCCGCGCCTCGTCGGCCACCTCCCGGACGAGCTGTCCGACGTCGACGTCCTCGGCCTGGACCGAGGCTTCCGATTCCAGGCGGGACAGCATCAGCAGGTCCTCGATCAGACGGTGCATGCGGTCGGCCTGCTCCATCATGAGCTGCAGATGGTTGCGTCGCACCGGGCCGAGATCGACATCGGAATCGGCGAACGATTCGAGGAAGCCCTTGATGACCGTCAGCGGCGTCCGCAGTTCGTGCGACACGTTGGCGACGAAGTCCCGGCGCATCGCGTCGACGCGTTCGCTCTGGGTGACGTCGCGGGTGATGATGATCGACCGCGCCGGCTCGAACTCGATCACGTCCAGCGACAGCACCGCCGAGGGCCTTGCCATCGGACGAAACACGAGTTCACGCGAATAGTTGCCGCCGGTGACGTACGCGACCAGTTGCGGATCGCGCACGAGGTTGGTGAGGCGCAGGCCATAGTCGGATTTGAGCGAAATCCCGAGATGCTTTTCCGCCACCGGATTGCACCACTCGATCTGCATCGAGACATCGACCAGAATGAGGCCGTCCGGAAGTGCGCTGATCGTGCGCCGGAACCGCTCTTCGTTGTCGATGAGGCGGCGGCGGCCGATCTCGCTGTCGCGGTGCCATCGGTGCAGCCGGGCGAACACGTCGGCCCAGACGCCGAAGCCGCCGGGAATTCCGTCCAGCGCGGGGCGCCCCAGCCAGCTGCCCAGGGCACCCAGGTAGTACAACTGCACCGCGTAGAGTGCGATGAGCACGCCCGCCGCGACCGCGAGGGCAACCTCGGCGCCGAAGACGCGCGCCAGGAGCACGCAGACGAGCGCCAGCGCGCACAGGCCGGCGATGGCCGGCAGGACGATGCGCCAGGGGCGAAGGGCCAGATCGGGCACAGTCGGAAAACGAAGCCGGAGCCGCTCAGGAATCGAGTTTCACCGACAGGCGATATCCGAGGCCGCGCACGGTCTGCACCATGTTCTGGGCATTGGCCACCGTCAGCGCCTTGCGCAGGCGGAGCACATGGACATCCACCGTCCGCTCCTCGATGAACACATGATCGCCCCAGACGTTGTCGAGCAACTGGCTGCGGGAAAACACGCGCTCCGGATGGCCGGCAAGGAAGACCAGCAGCTTGAACTCGGCCAGTCCCATCTTCACCTCGCGGCCGTCGATCTGCACCTCGTGGCGCTGCGGATCGATCCGCAGCGGCCCGTAGACGACCGACTCGCCGCTCTTTTCGGGGGATCGGCGGCGAAACACCGCACGCACGCGCGACACCAGCTCGCGGGGGGAAAACGGCTTGACGACATAGTCGTCGGCACCCCCGTCGAGGCCGGCGATGCGGTCGCCCTCCGAGCCCTTGGCGGTGAGCATGATCACCGGCACCGAACGCGTGCGCTCGGATTTGCGCAGGTCGCGGAGGAAATCGATCCCGGCGCGATCGGGCAGCATCCAGTCCAGGATCACGAGATCCGGAAGCTCGCCGCGGATCGCGCTCTCCGCGGCACCGACCGAATCGGCCTTGCGTACGCGGTAGCCGCTGTTGCCGCAGGAAAACGCGACGAGTTCCTGGATCGCCGGTTCGTCTTCCACGACAAGGATCGATGCATTGGCCATGACACTCACTCCTGGGGGGAAACTGCGCGCGCGATCTGCTCGGGCGTGGCATGCCGCACGTCGGCGCCCTGCACGACGAAGATCACGTGCTCGGCGATGTTCTTGGCATGGTCGCCGATCCGTTCGATCGCCTTGGCGACCCACACGGCATCGAGCGCCGCGGAAATCGTCCGCGGATCTTCCATCATGAACGTGATCAGCTGTCGCATGATCGACTGGAACTGCTGGTCGACGCCGCGATCCTCCTCGATGATGGCCGCTGCGGCCGCCGCGTCGAGATGCGCGAATGCGTTGAGCACGCCGCGCAGCATGCCCGCCGCCGCCACCGCGGACTGGTGGATGTCGCGCAGGCGCGGCGTGCGGACGCTGCGCTGATTGTCGATCAGCCACTTCGCGGCGCGGGCGACCTTGGTCGCCTCGTCGCCGATGCGCTCGAGATCGGTGACGATGCGCGCCACGCCGATGATGAGGCGCAGGTCACCCGCCGTGGGCTGACGGCGCACGATCAGGTTGACGACCACGCGATCGAGATCCACTTCCTCCTCGTTGACGCGCTGCTCGACCGCCATCACGTCGTCGCCCGCCCGCGAATCGGGATGCTCGTACGCATCGATGGCGAGCTGCAGCTGCGACTCGACCAGGCCGCCCATCTGCAGGATGCGCGCGCGCAGGCCTTCGAGTTCCTGGTCGTACTGTTTGGAGAGATGTTCGCTGGTGCCCACGATGTCGTTCCTTCTATCCGAACCGCCCGGTGATGTAGTCCTCGGTCTGCTTGCGTGCCGGCCGGATGAAGATCTGGTCCGTCCCGCCGAACTCGATAAGCTCGCCCATGTACAGGAATGCCGTGTAATCGGAGCAGCGCGCGGCCTGCTGCATGTTGTGCGTGACGATCAGGATCGAGACCCGCTCCTTGAGCGTCGAAATGAGTTCCTCGATCGATGCGGTGGCGATCGGGTCGAGCGCCGAGGTGGGTTCGTCGAACAGCAGCAGTTCGGGGTCCGTCGCCAGCGCGCGCGCGATGCACAGCCGCTGCTGCTGCCCGCCCGAAAGATTGGTCGCCGAACCATGGAGGCGGTCCTTGACCTCGTCCCACAGGGCGGCGCCGCGCAAGGCGCTCTCGACCTTCTCCTCCAAGGCCGCGCGCGACGGCACGCCCTGCAGGCGCGGGCCGTACGCGACGTTCTCGAAGATCGTGGTGGGAAACGGACTGGGCTTCTGGAACACCATGCCGATGCGCATCCGCACATCGATCGGATCGACGTCGCGCGACAGGATGTTGATGTTTTCCGGCTGCAGGCGGATCGCGCCGTCGTAGCGGTTGCCTGGATAGAGGTCGTGGATGCGATTGAAACAGCGCAGGAACGTCGATTTGCCGCAGCCGGACGGGCCGATCAGCGCGGTCACCCGGTTGCGGTAGACGGTCAGGGAGATGTCCTTGAGCGCACGAACCGAACCGTAATAGAAATTCAGGCCCGCAACCTCCACCTTGACGTCGCCGGCCGCCGGCCCGGCCGCAGCCGCCGCCCGGGATTGCGGGGCGGCGGCGGCCGAGTCGGCGGCGGCGTCACCGCGCGCGCCCCCGGCGGCGTATCGCACGTCCGGGCCGTCCGCATCGATTGGGTTCTTCAAGTTGCTGTACTCCATGGGCAACA
>JAJYBQ010000199.1 GCA_021778935.1 Pseudomonadota bacterium
GACCGAGTTCAGGTGGATGCCGAATAGTACGCCCTTTCGGTGCACGAAAAGAGGGCATCCGCCGGGCGTCCGCACCGCGGTGGGGCGCGGATCCATGCCGGTGCAATGCTCGCGGCGGCTTCCTGCAGTCGCGCTCTTGCGCGGCGGGGCTCCTTCCTCCCGGTGCGCCCCTTCGCGGCCCATTGTCGCGCCGGGCGAGTCGTCGCCGCATCGTCCCGTCCATCCCGTCATCGCAATCCCTGGCACATAACTTGCGGTGAATCCCGCGGAAGATCCGGACTTCGCGCGCCGGGTCCGCCACGACGCAATTTGACCGAACTCGGAGAGGAACCCACGGGAGCACATCGATGAAACTCATCACGGCAATCATCAAACCATTCAAGCTCGACGAGGTGCGGGAAGCCTTGTCCGGTGTCGGCGTGCAGGGCATCACCGTGACCGAAGTGAAGGGGTTCGGGCGGCAGAAAGGGCACACCGAGCTGTACCGCGGCGCCGAGTATGTCGTCGACTTCCTGCCCAAGGTGAAGGTCGAGGCCGCAGTCGATGACGCGATCGTCGATCGCGCCATCGAAGCGATCGAGGCCGCCGCACGCACCGGCAAGATCGGCGACGGAAAGATCTTCGTTTATGACCTGCAGCAGGTCATCCGGATTCGCACCGGCGAAACCGGAAAGGACGCGTTGTAACCCCGGACAAGGAATCGACCAAAATGAAACGATTGAAGAAGTGGCTTGCATGGGTCGCTGCGGCGACCGTGCTGGGAGTGGCCGGGTTGGCACCGGCCTGGGCGGACAATGGGCCTTCCTCGGCGCCGGCGGCCACGGCCGCCGTTGCCGCACCGGCCGCGACGGCTGCGCCCGCGGCACCCGCCGCGGCGCCGGCACCGACCCCGAACAAGGGCGACGTGGCGTGGATGCTGACCTCGACCGCACTGGTGCTGCTGATGTCCGTTCCGGGCCTGGCGCTGTTCTACGGCGGCCTGGTGCGGACCAAGAACATGCTGTCGGTCCTGATGCAGGTGCTGGTGGTGTTCTCACTCATCACGGTGCTCTGGTGCGTGTACGGCTACAGTCTTGCGTTCACGGAAGGAAGCGGCAGCCTTGCACCCTACATCGGCGGGTTCAGCCGCCTGTTCCTGAACGGCACGTTCGATGCGGCAACGGGGAACTTCTCGATGGCGTCGACCTTCGATAAGGCCACGCCGCTGCCCGAATTGGTCTATGTCGGATTCCAGGCGACGTTCGCGGCGATCACGGGCTGTCTGTTGCTGGGGGCGATCGTCGAGCGGATCAAGTTTTCCGCCGTGCTGATCGCGATCACGATCTGGTTCACGCTGAGCTACCTGCCGATCGCCCACATGGTGTGGTTCTTCGAGGGACCGGACGCCTATACGAGCGCCAAGGTGGTCGATGCGATGAACGCCAAGGCCGGTCTGCTCTGGCAATGGGGGGCCCTGGACTTCGCCGGCGGCACGGTGGTGCACATCAACTCCGGCGTTGCCGGCCTGGTCGCCGCGATCCTGCTGGGCAAGCGGATCGGCCTGGGCAAGGAATCGATGGCGCCCCACAGCCTGACCATGACGATGATCGGCGCCTCGCTGCTGTGGTTCGGCTGGTTCGGGTTCAACGCCGGTTCCGCGCTGGAAGCCAACGGCTCCGCCGCGCTGGCCTTCATGAACACCTATCTGGCAACGGCCATGGCGGTGCTGTCGTGGATGTTCGTCGAGTGGATGATCAAGGGCAAGCCGTCGATGCTCGGCGCCGCGTCGGGCGCGGTGGCGGGTCTGGTGGCGATCACGCCCGCCGCCGGCAACGTCGGCATCGCCGGCGCGTTCGTGATCGGCCTGATTGTCGGACCGCTGTGCTTCTGGGGCGTCACCGGCCTGAAGCGGATGATCGGCGTCGACGATGCGCTCGACGTGTTCGGAGTGCATGCGCTGGGCGGGATCGCCGGCGCGCTGCTCACCGGCATCTTCAACGACCCCAGCCTGGGCGGTCCGGGCTCCGT
This sequence comes from Pseudomonadota bacterium, assembly GCA_021778935.1. The sequence continues at coordinate 2,008 of JAJYBQ010000199.1, forward strand.
GCAGGATTGGGTCACCATGAAGACCGGCTATCCCGGCATCCTGGCCCAACTGCTCATCCAGGCCAAGGCCGTCGGCCTGACGGTGGTGTGGACCGCGACGGTGTCGTTCATCTCCTTCAAGGTTGCCGACCTGCTCGTGGGCATCCGCGTCAAGGAAGAGGAAGAGCGCGAAGGTCTCGACACCTCGTACCACGGCGAGACCGCCTATCACTACTGATGGCGGCCCCCTCTCCCGCCGCGGCGGGAGAGGGGGAGGTTGCAGATCGGGGAGGGCTTATGCCGGAACGGGCCGTCAATCCGCCAGCGGATTCTCGGCCCGTTTCTTTTGGCGGACGGGAATCTGGGGGGAGATCCGCATCGTTCGTGCGACGGCGAATACGCCGCTCATGCCGCTGCCGAGGACGTCCTGCAGGGTGTGTCGGTCGAGCGTCGCCATGAAGTTGCGCCGCGCGTCGGCCAGCACGGACTTCAGCGTGCAGGCGGGGAGCAGCGGACAGTCCTGGTGCTCGGCGTTGAAGCATTCGACGATGTCGAGGCGATCTTCCATGTGCCGTACGACATCGCCGATGTTGATCAACTTGGGTGCGCGCGACAGGTGCATCCCGCCGCCCTTCCCGCGCAGGGTCTCGATGTATCCCGCCGTCGACAGGCGGTTGACGACCTTCATCAGGTGGTTTTCCGAGATGCCGTAGCTCTCTGCGATTTCAGAGATCGTGCACAGCCGCTCGGGGTGGGCACCCAGGTAGACCAGTACGCGAAGAGAATAGTCCGTGAATCTCGTGAGTTGCATGCGAGCAGCCTAGCAGGATTTCCCCGGTTTGCCGCTCCTTCCGATGGGGCAGTCGTGGGAGCCGGAGTCCGGTTTCCCGAAAAGATGTGATCCATGCATTTCTTATGGAGAATCAATACGGTTGCGGTAGGCGGTGGTTTTATATAAGATGCATCACGTTTGCTTGTTTGTTGCGGGCGACACATGACCCTCACCACCTTGGGTCGTTGCGGTCCCGGGGCCGATCCCCTCCAAAGTTCGGGCCTGGGACCGCTCTTTTTTTGCCGCGGATGCGCTGCGCGGCCCGGGCGCCGGGCGTTCTCCATGGCGTTCTTCGCTCCCATCGATCCCGCCGTCCGCTCCCGCTGATTTTTCAAACTGGCGTCGAGAATCGCCGCTTTTTGCTTCGCTCCCCAACATGTTTGACGTAATACAATCCAACTCCGCATCATGGTACGGAGTTTCAGGCGGAGGAGCGCAAAGTTGGGGGCGATGCCGTGAAATCAGCGGAGCAGGCAGATCATTGTCCGGCGGACATGCCCGTAGTTCCGTTGCTGGAATCCATCTACCGGCATGCCGACGACTGCATGTATCGCACCATATTCGAGGACGCAACGACGGCGATCGCATTGGCGGATGCGGAGACGGGGGAATTGCGCGACATCAACCGGGCGATGGAGCGGCTGGTCGGCTGGAGCCGTGCCGAACTGCTCGGCCGGCCGCAGTGGGTGCTGCATCCGCCGTCGCGCGATTCCCGAACGTCTTCGCCGGGATGTTCCCGCCACCGATGGGCCGCAGATGGGCAGGTGATCGAAGCGCAGGTCCTGACCCGCCGCGGCGACGTGGTCGACGTCGAGATCAAGGCCTCCTCGCTGCAATGCAACAGCCGTCGGCTTCTGGTCGGCTTCTTCTCGGACATCACCGAGCGCAGGCGGCAGGAACGGGAGCTTCGCCATCAGGCCGCCCACGACTCCCTGACCGGGCTCGCAAACCGCCTGCTGGCGGAGGAGCGGACCGCCCGGCTGCTGGCCCTGGCCCGGGGTTCGGATCGGTGTGTCGCCATGCTGTTGATCGACCTCGACCGGTTCAAGATCGTGAATGACGGCCTCGGACATGCCGTCGGGGACGCATTGCTGCGGGACATCGGCGCGCGGCTGGCCGCGGTTGCCCGTTCCGGGGATACCGTGGCGCGGCTGGGCGGCGACGAATTCATGATCGTGATGCGCGACACCCATGACGAGGCGGCGACGGATTTCGGCAATCGCCTTCTGGAAACGATCAAGCGGCCGATCCGGGTTGGAACCCACGAGTTGACGATGACGGCGAGTCTGGGGATCGCTTCGTACCCGAAGGATGGTGCGAATTTCGCGGAGATGTATCGGAACGCGGATGCCGCGATGTACGGCGCCAAGGCGCGCGGGCGCAATCGCCTCGAGCACTATTCGCCGGAGATGAACCGACGGACCGCCGAGCGTCTGGATCTCGAAGGCGATCTTCGCCGCGCGCTCGAGCGGCAGGAACTGGTGTTGCACTACCAGCCCAAGGTGCGGTTGCGGGACGGGAGCGTCGTCGGCGCGGAAGCGCTCGTTCGATGGAGCCACCCGACCCGTGGCATGGTGTCTCCGATGGAGTTCATTCCGTTGGCGGAGGAGACAGGACTGATCGTGCCGATCGGGCAGTGGGTGATCGAATCGGCCTGCGCGCAGATCCGCGACTGGATGGCGGCGGGCTTGCCGGAAGTCGCGGTCGCGGTCAACCTTTCCGCGCTGCAATTCCAGTCGCGCGACCTTCCCCGCCAGATTGC
>JAJYBQ010000013.1 GCA_021778935.1 Pseudomonadota bacterium
GCGGACAGACGGGCAAGCAGGATAACTGCCGGGTGGCGGTGACGCTGACGCTTGCGACGAACGAAGGCAGCCTTCCGCTGGCGTTTCGTTTGTACCTGCCCCGAGAGTGGGCCGACGACGAAGCGCGCCGGGGCAAAGTCGGAGTGCCCGACGAGGTGAGCTTTGCCACCAAGCCGGAATTGGCGATGCGGCAGATCGAGGCCGCGTTGCGGGCGGGGTACCCGCGCGGCATGGTGCTGGCCGATGCGGCGTATGGGGATGAAACCGCATGGTGCGAGAAGCTGGCCGCTCATGCCTTGCGCTACGCGGTGGGCGTTCGGCCGGGGACCACGGTGTGGTGGGGCGAGTACCAACCGGTGGCCGAAGCCGACCCCGAGGGTGCGGTCGGCAGGCGGCGCCACCGGCAGTTGCGCGACGCGGACCATCAGCCGATCTGCGTAGCGGACCTGGCGCGCGCGCTGCCAGCGAGGACCTGGCGCACGGTGACTTGGCGCCAAGGCGCATCGGCGCCGCTGCGTTCTCGATTTGCGCGCGTGCGTGTCCGGGCAGCGCACCGCGACCGGCCGCGGGCCGAAGAGTAGTTGATCATCGAGTGGGCGCGCGACGCCGAGGAGCCCGCGCACTATTGGCTGAGCAATCTCCCCGCGGACATGCCGTGGCAAGCGATGGTCGACACCGTGATGGGGCGCTGGCGCATCGAGCGCGACTACCAGGAACTCAAGCAGGAGCTTGGCCTGGGACACTTCGAGGGTCGAAACTGGAGAGGATTCCATCACCACGCCAGCTTGTGCATTGCCGCCTACGGGTTCCTGATGCTCGAACGCCTCAGCGGCGCCAAAAAAAACTCCGCTCGATTCAAAACGCCTGCCCTACCCACCGACTACCGCCCGCGTGGGGCTGGCGCCGATGCAACGCCACATGCCGTGGTCGATCGCGACCTGCCGCTTCCGACTGGCACGCGCCGTCGCACGAACTTTGATCCAGTGCCCATGCTGCGGAAACAGCAGGCCCTCTAACCAACAATTAATGACACAGTAGTATTAGCCGGACGCCAGTGTCGGACACTACTGACTTGAAGAAGCCACCATAATGCCTTATCTTTTAACACAGCGGTCACTGCTGTCCGGTTAAAGTGACATAGGAATCGCGGAGAACGAGTATTCATGCGGGTTTCCAGGCGTTTTTGGGTGGTGTCGATTTGAACGGCGAACTGCGTCCGACCCATGATTTCGGTTTCGGCTTGACCGGGACCGGCCATGAACTTTGGCAAGACGCTGTTCGCGCAGGTGATGGACTTCGTTCCATGGACGACCTTCCAACGAATCGTCAGCCGCTATGGCGGAGACCACCGTGTCCGACGGTTCAACTGCGCCGAGCAGTTCCGCGTCCTGGCATTCGCGCAGATGACCTTCCGCGAGAGCCTGCGGGACATCGAAGTTTGCTTGTCGGCGCAGCCGGCCAAGCTCTACCACATGGGGCTGCGCAGCCCGGTGAGCCGATCCACACTTGCCGATGCCAACGAAGCGCGCGACTGGCGCATCTATGCCGATCTGGCGGAGCGCCTGATCGTCCAGGCGCGCAAGCTCTACGCAGCCGACAGCATCGGCATCGACCTGGAAGAAACCGTCTACGCGCTGGATTCGACGACTATCGATCTGTGCCTCTCGATGTTCCCCTGGGCGCCGTTCCGCGACACCAAGGCCGCGATCAAGATGCATACGCTGCTCGACCTGCGGGGCTCGATTCCGGCGTTCATCTACGTCACCGACGGCAAGGTCCACGACGTCAACGCCATGGATGTGATGCCGGCGGAACCCGGGTCGATCTACGTCATGGATCGCGCCTACGTCGATTTCGAACGGCTGTTTGCACTGCAGGATATCGGAGCGTTCTTCGTGACGCGGGCCAAGTCCAATTTCCGCTGCCGCCGGATCTACTCCGCGCCGGTCGACCGGGACGCCGGCTTGATCTGCGACCAGTGCGTGGAACTGCTCGTCTACCGGTCCAGCAAGGAATACCCGGAACGTCTTCGGCGCATCAAGTACGTCGCTCCGGAAACCAACAAGCGGCTGGTGTTCCTGACCAACCATTTCGGGCTTTCTGCGATGGCGATCTGCAAGCTGTACAAGAACCGCTGGCAGGTCGAGTTGTTCTTCAAATGGATCAAGCAGAACCTGCGCATCAAGCGCTTCTATGGCACCTCGGAGAACGCCGTCAAGACGCAGATCTGGACTGCCGTGTCCGTCTACGTGCTGATCGCGATCATCAAAAAGCGCCTTCATCTCGATGCCTCGTTGCAAACCCTGCTACAGATTTTGTCGGTAACCGTCTTCGAGAAAATTCCGCTGAAACAAGCCCTTACGCTACGGCAGGAGAGCTCAGAAATGCTCGACCCCGCTACTCAATTGAATTTGTTCGGGTTTTAACCGGACGCCAGTGCACAGCGGTATTAGGTCACGATCTCGGTATCGATGACGACACCCCCACGGACTCAAGCGCCCATGAAGACATTTGCCGTTCGCCTGAACCCAGACCCTCGCGAGGGTAAGCCTTACTCTGCCTATCTCTCGGCTTCTGAGTACAAAGCAATACAAACGTCATCCTCCATGGATGGGTTTCATGAGGCTGTCAATTTTCTCCCGGAGGGTGGCATTGTTCGAGGCTATCTACCTCCGAGGCGCTCGATTGCCATGAGAGATGGACAACCGTTTGGATTGATCACGGTCACTGCGAAAGGGGCCAAGATCGGTGGTGATCGTCTGATCGGGTTTCAGATCGGTTGCGTTTACGAAGGGGAGAACCCCAGAACCAACGTGCCCAAAGCATCGCGCCGACTTGGCCTATTTTGGCATTACAGTTGCCCATCCTCTGGGTCCCTACTGCTAAGCAAGCCGCTGACAGGCGCGCTTGATCTCGTGACGGGTAACGACATCATTTGGGGCAACCCTTCGACGGTCGAAATTCCAGAGGATAGATTTCTGAGATGTCTGACTGCCGCACGGAGTGCGACAAGCTTGCTGCGCGAGCGTGCGGCCATGGATCGCATGCGCAGGGCCATCTTGGAGGGTGTGTCACCGGATAGTGCGGCCTTCGCAGGCGCCGTAGCCGACGCCTACGCGCAGGAGCTGAAGGAGCCGCCCTTAGGGAATCCCGCCCCCAAGCAGGTTCGAAACACCAGCTATCAGTTTGCCCGTGACCCGGCGGTCGTCGCCTACGCATTGCGTATAGCCAAGGGCGTATGCGGTGACTGCCGGCAGCCCGCACCGTTTGTCTCGAAGTGGACCGGGCTGCCCTATCTTGAGGTACATCACAAGGTAACGCTTGCAGCGGGGGGGAAGGACACGGTAGATAACGTCATCGCCCTTTGCCCGAATTGCCATCGTAGGCGCCATCATGGGGCAGAGTGACGAGAGAATCTAGTGACCGGCACCAACGGTGGCGATGTCCTGCTAGTTTTCGGCAAATCGGAGGATGAGTACGCTCAAGCTGCGCTTGCCGAGCTTCATCGCACGCTTTCGGCGATGAACTGCGTCGAGAATGTTCCTGCCCACATTCGGCAAAACATCGAACTTGCAAAAAATCTGCGCCTAGCAGCCTGTCGGACTTTTAGTCCGGTTGGCCGGTAAAATTTGCATGTCAGAAATCTGGTTTTGGAGGGGCGGATGGGACGTTTCGTACCGATTGACCGAGAGACGAACTATTTGTTCCCCCCGAGCGTTCAGGAATGGCTGCCGCAGGACCACTTGGCGCGCTTTGTCGTCGACGTGGTGGAGCAGTTGGACCTGTCGCGGATCGAGAACAGTTACGCGGGGCGCGGCAGCGACGCCCATCACCCGGCGATGCTGATTTCCCTGTTGGTTTACGGCTACGCGACGGGGACGTTTTCGAGCCGGGCGCTGGAGCGTGCCAGCTACGACTCGATCGCCTTTCGGTACGTCACGGGCAACAGCCACCCGGACCACGACACGATCAACAGTTTTCGCAAGCGGTTTATCAAGGACATCGAAACCGTCTTCGTCCAGGTGCTGGGCTACGCCCAGGCGATGGGGATGCTCAAGCTGGGCAAGGTGAGCCTGGACGGCACGAAGGTGCACGCCAATGCCTCGCGCCACAGCGCGATGAGTTATGGGCATGCCAAGAAGATAGAGGCCAAGCTCAAGGCCGAGGTGGCGGCGCTGATTCGACTGGCCGAATCGGCCAACGCCAAGGACCTGCCGGATGGCCTGAACATTCCGCGCGAGTTGGCGCGGCGCGAGGATCGGCTCCAAGCGATCGCCGCGGCCAAGGCCAAGATCGAGGAGCGGGTCAAGGCCCAGGCCACAGCCGCCCACGCGGCCAAGCTGGCCGAGCGCGAGGAGCGTGCCAAGAAAACCGGCAAGCGACCGAGCGGGCGTCCGCCCGCGCCGCCGAGCGAAACGCCATCGGACAAGGACCAGGTCAACTTCACCGACGAGGACTCGCGCATCATGCCGGTGTCCGGCGGTGGCTTCGAGCAAGCCTACAACGCGCAGGCTGCCGTCGATACCGACAGCCTGCTGGTGGTCGGGCAGGCGCTGACGCAGGCGGCCAACGACAAGCAGCAAGTGGTGCCGATGATCGAGCAGTTGCAGTCGCTGCCCAAGGAGCTGGGTCGGGTCAAGACGCTGATCGCTGACACGGGGTATGCCAGCGAGAAGAACGTCGAGGCCTGCGCGCAGGCCAAGATTCGGCCGCTGATCGCGCTCGGGCGCCAGGGGCACTACCCGTCGTTGAAGGAACGCTTCGGCGAACCCGCACCGCTCAGGGGCAAGCCCACGGCCCTCGAAGCGATGCGCCACGAACTCAAGACCCAGCGCGGGCGCAAGCTGTACGCCCTGCGCAAGTGCACCGTGGAGCCCGTCTTCGGATTGATCAAGCAGGTGATGAAGTTCCGGCAGTTCATGTTGCGCGGTCTCAATAGCGCCCGCGGGGAATGGTCGCTGGTGTGCTTGGCGTGGAATCTGAAGCGAATGAACGCCCTGCGCGCGTAATGCGCGGCCAAATCCCGCCGCAAAATCGACCTCAGAGCACATCAAAGACCTCGCGCAGACCCACTTCAGACCTTCGGTAACTCAAAATCGCCCCACAGCGGCAAAAATGACCACACTATGCAATCTCACCCAGACAATCGGACCTCAAGTCCGACAGGCTGCTAGGGAACCTTTGAAGAAGTGTTGCGAGCGAACCGAAGTTGCGTCGAGGAGCGGGGGGTACGAGCAAGTACATGCCCACCGCAGGCGCAAGATCGGCCCGCGCAGTAGCGCATTCAGAGGTTCCCTGGCGATCATTGACGACCAGGGACCGAGCGCGTACCGTCGGCCCATCGCGAAGGACTGTCTGTGGAGGCACCCATGCTGGAAAATCGCATGCCCCCCGGTGTCGACAAGAATATCTTCCTGGCGATCGCCGACCAGGCGACCGACTGCTTTCTTGCGATCGATCCGAACTTTCGTGTCCTGGCGATAAACCAGGCGGCGGAGGCGACTCTGGGGATTCCCACCGAGGATGCGCTCGGCAGGTATGTCTCCGAATTGCTTCCGAAGGATCGCGCGCCGAAGCTTCTGGGTGATTTCGCGCACGTTCTCGAATGCAACGAACCCCAGGAATTCGAAGAGGTGGTGCGGGTCGATGGCGTGACGCACATCTTCGCGACGTCGACCTTCCCGATTCACGACGCCGAAGGCAAGACGGTCGGATTGGGCTGCATCGCCCGCGACGTCAGCGAACGGCTGCGGGCGGAGACTGCGCAGCGGAAACAACGAGACCTCTCGCACAGCGTCATGGAAGGGGCCCCGATCGCAATCCTGATGACCGACAAGGACGGGCAGATCCTTTTTGCCAATCCGGCATCGGCATCCTTGTTTGGATACCAGGTCGACGAGCTGCTCGGGCGTTCGATCGAGCTCCTGGTTCCGGGAAGCCAGCGAGCACAGCACGTCGCCCTCCGATCGGCCTACATGATCGCTCCGTCCTCCAGGCAGGCGGGAAGAGGAATGAGCTTGCGCTGTCAGCACAAGGATGGTCATTTGATCCCCGTCGACATCGGCCTCAACCACATCCGTCACGAGGACGGGTCGTTTCGCGTGATCGCCACCGTCGTCGACATCACCGAGCGCAGGAAGCTCGAACGTGCGGAGTCGCTCAACCGGGTTCTGGACCGCATCGTGCGGGAGCGCACGGACGCGCTGCTCGCCGCCAACCGCGCGCTCGACCACATGGCCCGCCACGATTCACTCACCGGTCTGCACAACCGCCGGGCTTTCATCGAGCGCCTTCGGGACGAGTTCCTCCGCATGGGACGCACCGGCGAACGCTATGCGCTGATTTTCATCGACATCGACCACTTCAAGGTCATCAACGATAGCTATGGCCACAAGACCGGAGACATCGTGCTGACGCATGTGGCATCGATGATTCAGGAGTCTTCCCGAATGACCGATTTTTCCGCCCGCCTTGGCGGGGAGGAATTCGTCGTCCTGTTGCCCAGCACCGATGATGACGCGGTGGTACTGGCAGAGAAGTTGCGTGCCGCGGTGGAACAACGTGCGATCCCGCCGATCGGCCGGGTCACCGTCAGCATCGGTGTCGCCGTGGCCCATCCCGGCGATCCCGACGAGGAATCGGTCCTGCACACCGCCGACGAAGCCATGTACCGGGCCAAGTCGACGGGCCGTAACCGGGTGGTGCTGGCAGGTTCGGAGGGAACGTCGCGGTAACGTCCGTCTGCCTGCTGTTTCGAGCGCAGCGCCAGCGGTCATCATCGCCGGACCGCGATCGGGAAGCCGATTGCCGGCACGGCTTCCGCTCCCGTGACATCACGAGCCCGAGGGTGGAGCAGGAGCACGGGACGGAAACTCCTTCCGGACGAACTCCACCAGCTGTGCGGTAATGCATGCGCTGTTTTCCGCAACATCGACGCCCGCATGGAACTGCGCATGTGCCTGGGCGAGTGCGCTGTTCTCCAGACCGTTCCGGGTGAGAAATCCTCGAATCGGACAATCCGCAGGGTCGGGAATCCGGCGATGATAAAGATCGCTGTCGCGTGTGACCATTCTCTGGTAGGACAGCGCACCCAGCGCGGTGTGCAGCGGCGTGCCGGCAGGAAAGGCAAAACCCTTCACCCAGGCCGGCACGTCCTCAACGGGCATCGGCCGGGCCAGACCATATCCCTGACCGTAGTCCGCCCCGACCACGCGCGCCATCTCGATCAGCGCGTCGTCTTCCAGGCCCTCCACCACCACCTCAAAATCCAGATCTTTGCCAAGGCGAACCATCGCGCTGACCACCGATAGCACGCGCAGCGGGTCGCGGTGCAAACCCGAGACAAGGCCTTGATCGATCTTCAAGACCGATATCGGCAAATCCTTCATGCGCTGCAAACTGCCGTATCCCGCGCCCAAATCGTCGATGGCGATCTTGAGCCCGAGCGACTTGAGTTCCAGGAGCAGATGTTCTTGCTCCGGACTGTCCAGTTCCTCGGATTCCAACAATTCCAACGTCAGCCGCCGAGGGGAGACGGCGGCGTTGTGCAAGGCAGCCTGTACGCGGTCGAGTAGCGTGGAATCGTGCAGCAGGCTCGGCGGCAAATTGATCGAGACATCCAAAAAAATACTGCTTTCCTCCCACTGTTGCAGTGCCCGCAGACTTTGCTCCAGACCCATATCGAAAAGCTGCCGCTGCTCCCGCTGCCCCAACAGCGGCAGAAATTCCGCCGGACCAAGAATTTTTCCGGATGGCATGCACAGACGCGCCAAGGATTCGACCTTGACCACCTTGCCGCTGCGCAGATCGACCAGCGGTTGCATCCACATCTGCAGACCGCCGGAAAACAGCGCACGAATCCGACTCGCCGATTGGGTCTGCGACAAACTCAGCGCCATCCGTTCCGGCTTGCGTTGGCGCCAGATCTGGTTCCAGCGCACCTGGAGGATGCCCAACATGTTTCGTGCCCAAGAAGATTCGTACTGGTTGGGATAGGCACCGTAGACCAACAATACCGCGCACACGACGTTGGCTTGATCGAAGATCGGAACCGCGACTGCGCTGCGCATGTTCAACCGGACAAACAAGTCCCGCCAATGCTCGGTGCCCTCGGTACGCTGCAGGGCAGCAGCACTGATTATTCGTCCCTTGCGCCAACACTGACCGACAAGACCCCGGTTCAGGGGGGAATTGCCGTCAACGACGGGATAGCGATCGGCCGGCACTCCCTCTATGAACGCCTGTGCTTGCGCACCGCCGCTGCAGATGAAGTGGACCACCCCATGGATATTGGGCTCCACGATCGCCACCATCTGCGTTCCCGGTTGCTGCGCCAACAGTTCGGTCTCCTGACGGACCGTATCAATCCACATCTGATTGGCATCCGAAATCGGCTCACCCAGGTAGGAAAACATCGCACCGATGGTGTCGCCATGCGATTCCATTTGGGCGCGCAAGTCATCCGCGATCCGGACGTTGACGATCTCCGCCATGTGGACGCGATTCGCGGCTTCCGGGAGGATCTGGATCCATTGATCTTTCAACATGGCGCGGTATCGGCTTGCCATGTGTGCCAGCATGCCTGCCTTCACTCCGCAGAGCGCATGAACACGGCCCAGGTGCGTCGCGTCGGCAACGACGTCCTGCGCCGTCTTTTCCGGAGCAAATAGATTGCACAAGTGCTCCACTTGACGCCGTTTGAGGTGGGCAAACTCGGCGGCATCCAGGGAGCGCAAAATGCCCGTCATCGAATCGTCACCCAGCATGCCGTGATAAAACTTTTCCACGAACGGACGCGTCGCCTTTTCCAGAGAGGAGAAATAGCGGTGCAGAATCTGGTCTGCTCCGACCCCGTAGGCGCCCACCTCAGGACTGGATGACGGCGAGGACGGCGGTTTCCCCGTATCCAGACTCCACCAGAGGGATCGATCTGCCTTGTTCGATTTCGCGAGATACATGGCGGCATCCGCCTTCCGCAGCAAGGCATCGGAATCCACACCGTCGGTAGGATAGAGCGCCACGCCCACGGTCATCCCCACGCTTGCATGTTTGCCGTCTCCCAGATCGAATGGCGCCTCCACCACGCCATGCAGACGGTCCAAGGCAGTTTGGAGTTCGGTCATCGCCCGATCGGCATCCAGATCATTCAGCACGATGACGAACTCGTCGCCCCCCAGGCGGACGATCAGGTCCGCTCCACGCAGCAAGGGTTTGAGTCGACCCGCCAGTTGACGCAACAACTCGTCGCCAACGGCGTGACCGAATTCGTCGTTGACGAGTTTGAAGCCGTCCAGATCGATGAATCCGACGGCGACCACGGCGCCCCCGAGGCGCTTGGCTCGGGCAATGGCTCGCGGCAGGAACTCCTCCAGTACGGATCGGTTTGGCAATCCGGTGAGCGGATCGTGCCGAGCGCGGTATGCCTCATCCCGTTGCTGTCTGGTCAGATGTTCGCGCAAATCAAACTGATCCAGACCCTGCCCCAGCAAGTCGGCGACCTGGTCGCATAGGCGGAGGGTTTCCGCGTCAAACACATCGCGTTCGGGGGATACGAACACCAGGACTGCCCAGATCTCGCCCCTGCGCCACACCGGGGCCGCCAGTGCGGCATGCCAGCGATGCTTCTGCAGGAACTCCCGCCACGGGGCCAGCTGCGGATCGCCGAGATGGTCGTTGTTGAACACACGACTTTGCATCTTCCAGGCGCGTACGACCAACGGCGCATGCTGTTCGTCGGTGAGCGGGATATCCAGGTTCGCAAGCCCCGCGGCACCTTCCCCCGCATGTGCGAGCACCCGGATCCGCCCGTGTTTATCCGGCCGGCCGATCCACGCGGCATGAAAATGGGTGGCCGCGGTAAGCGCTCTGCATGTATCCCGCAGCATCGCATGCTCGCTGCGGGAACGCAGCAACACGTTGCCCTCGAAAATGAGGGCGCGATACAGACGCTGCGCGCGCTGCAGCTGACCGGCCTGGATCTCGCGGTCCGTTACCTCGATGAACGTCGCGATGACGGTCTGCTCATCCGCGAGCGTGCAGAGTTGCATGTGGATGTCGGTCAGGACCAACCGGCCAGACGCGTTCGCCACCCGTACGTTCCGCACATGCGCTTCACCATGCGCCCGCAGTTCCCCATACGCCTCGCTGACACGGGCGTGGTCGCCATCGGTCGCGTAGAGCACACGGGTGGAATGACCGATGATCTCCTGCGGCGGACGGTCGACCAGCGTGGTCATTGCTGCGTTGATATACAACACTCGGCGATCGCAGGCAACGGCAATGCCGACAGCGGCGTGATCGAGCAGCGCATCCAGCAGCGGGCGCTGCCCGATCGAAGCAGCGAGTTCTTGCTGGAACCGCCGACAACCGTCAATTCGGTCCGCGCCGCGATGGGGTTCGCCGGTTGTAGTCCCCGTCACCGCATGCACCATTCCGATCAGGCGCCCCGCGTCGGCGTACTGACCGGCATTGGTCTTGCGCGCGACGCCGCCGGCGACCTCATGGAATTCGCGACAGGGTGGTTGGCGGCGGTGGGAGCCGGTTGCGCGCTTGCCGGCAGGCGGAAGCGGGATACGGCCGTCTGCATGTCGAGCGCCTGTCCGCGCATGGTCGCCGCCGCCGCCGCGGTTTCTTTGACGAGGGCGGCATTTTGCTGAGTCATGCGGTCGAGATCCTGTACCGACTGGCCGACCTGGGCGACCCCTGCCGACTGTTCCCGTGCCGCCGACGAGGTTTCCTCGAGCAGGCCGTTGACGCGGTCCGACGAGGCAACGATGTCCTGAATGGTCTCACCGGCGTTGCGCACCACGGTGGTGCCTGCTTCGACCCTTTCCATGCTGGCGCCGATCAGCGCCTTGATTTCCCGCGCCGCCTCGGCACTGCGCTGCGCCAGCATGCGCACCTCACCCGCAACGACGGCGAAGCCGCGACCCTGCTCGCCGGCGCGCGCCGCCTCGACCGCCGCATTGAGCGCGAGGATGTTGGTCTGAAACGCGATGCCGTCGATGGCGCCGATGATCTCGCGGATTTTTGCCGACGCGGCATGGATGCCTTCCATCGTCGCCACGACGTCCTGCATGACCTTGCCGCCCCGACTCGCCGCGTCGGCGTTGTGGCGCGCGACCCGGGCGGCTTCGACCGTATGGTCCGAGGTGCTGCGCACGGTTGCGGCGATTTCCTCCATCGAAGCCGCCGATTTCTCCAGGTTCGAGGCGGTCTGTTCGGTTCGCACCGACAAATCCCGGGCGCCCGAGGCGATCTCCGCACTCGAGTGCAGGATGTCCTCGCTCGCGCTGCGGACCTGCAGGACCATGGCGCGCAGGGAGTCCTGCATCTGCCGCAGATCGAGCATGAGTTGCGCCGCGTCGTCCTTGCCCCATGGCGACGGGGAGGTCGTCAGGTCGCCTTCCGTCATCGCGTGCAGATGGCGGCGGGTTTCCCGGAGGCCGCCGTCCATCACCCGGTAGAAGCTCAGGAAGAGATAGCCGGCGAGCAACAGCGAGCCGGCCAGCAGCCCGCTCTTGATGGCGATGTTGCGCAGCGCGACGGCGCGCAGGTCGGAAATGTCGACCACCCCGTCACGGGTCCACGAATCCGGCAATCGGGAAAGCAGGTCCCGGCCGTTTGCCGCCGTGATCCGGCCCGCCGCCTGCTCCGCCCGCACCCAGGACCGGATGTCGCGGGCGACCCGAACATCGATCGCCACGGTGCGCTCCCGCGTCGCGACCGAATGGGTGTACTGGGCGTCGATGTCCCAGGCGACCATGGCAAGCGTGGGCAGCACGAACGCGGCGCTGATGATGGCGGCCTTGACGCCGAAATGCAGCTGGCGGAACAGGCGCACCCCGGGTGCCCAGACCCCGTGGAAGCGGAAAAAATCGTCATCAGCTTGCCGCGGCGCCGCGGCGGGTTCGGCATCGAACTGGAGAATGGCTGACATGCGGGATCTCGTCCCTTCTGGTTTCGACCCGCCCGCAACCCTTGCGCGGGTGACAATGCCTCATCTTATGAGTCGTCGGGATGCCGGTAATCAAAAAAAGGGATGCCGTCGGATGCCAATTCGTCGTTTCCCCCGCCGGGCCGCCGGGCTCAGACCCCGCGAATGCCATAGCGCGGACACACGAGTGCCAGGGTGATGTCTGCCACGAACAGGATCCAGAATGTCACGGCTGGAGTTTCATTCGCCAAAGACCGGGCGATCGGGCGAGATTCGCCCGCTGTCGAACATGGGGATGCTTGAGTTGGAGTTCCCGGGATTTAGTGGAGACCCTTTCTTCATGGGTACGACGCGATGTCCCGGAATTGCCGGGATAATCGGCGCGCCGAACGATCACTTACCCTCATCCAAGGACGAATCGCATGAACGTCAACTCCCATCGCTCGATCTTGTGCCTCGTGCTTGCAGCTCTTCCGGCACTGGCCCTGGCCAGCCCACCGTCGACCCGTCTGCAACCCGGCTTGTGGCAGTTCCACTACCACTCCAGCGTGGAGATGGTGGGACGCGCGGTTCCGTCCATGAACCAGAGCGCACAGCAGTGCATCAAGGACACCGACCCAGCCAAGCTGCCGCTGATGCCCAAGCTGCCAGCAAACATCAGGTGCACGCCGCCAACGCTGCAGACCAGCGACAAGGGCTATCACGTGACCATGTCCTGCACCGCCAGCGAACCCAACGGCATGGTCACGCAGTTGAACGAGGACTTCATGATCGCGCCCGGCGCGGACGGCAGCCGGATCCGTTTCGATGGCACCGTGCATCAGCGCATCACGGGTTCACCCATGCCCATTCCTGCTGCACTGGTGAAAATCTCCGCCCTGGGCCATCGCATCGGCCGGTGCCCGGCAGCCATGCACTGATTCTGCGCCCGATCCATCCTGCCATCGAGCGCACCAGCATCGCCTGGCGCCGCTCCGCTCGATGGGCGCATCGAAGGAAGCAGGACGCTGACCCGTCGGATACTCGCGCAGCGGACCGGCCCCCAATACCGGCTGTCGAAGCTCTGCGCGGCGAGCGCCGGCCGCGCCCCGCCGCCGTAGACCCAGTATTGGCCGGGCCCGAGGACGAGTTCTCCGGCCTGGTGCGGCAGGCGCACCCGGGGCCAGTTCTTGAACTGTCCCACCCGGATGAGTGCTGCGCCGGCATCATTGGCGTGCACGGTTCCCACCCCGCCAGGGTGGCGTGCGCTCGGCGCTACAAGCCGTGCGGCCGTATCGTGTTCCCGATTTCCTGCAGCGGACCCAGCGGGTTCCGGACGGTTTGCTCCTCGGTGACGTCGGGCTGTCCGCTGCCCAGCGCATATACGACGGTATTGTCGACGAAGACGATCATCGCCCGGAAGGTCCATCCCTTCGTGATCGTGTGCCGCCGGAAGGCGAACAGGTCCAGCCAAAAATTGCCGACCCGCTTCGTCTTCAACTGGCGGATGGATATCCAGTAGGCGCTGCACCGTTTGCCGGAGCGCAGGCAATCGGCGATCCCGCGTTCCAGTTGCCCCGTCGGAACGGCGGGCGCCGCCGGGAACCGTGCCAGCAGGTCGGTGTACGTCAAGATGGTGATCGACGGATTGGTCGTCGGATCGATGTGCATCGCACGCAGGTCGGCGCGCGTTGTCTTGTACGGAACGATCCGGTTGATGGCGGCGAGCGCCTGATCGTAGTTCGCCCAGGGCAGCGGCATCTGCCGGGCTCCTTTCGGCAGCATCGTGCCGCAACCGCAAAGCAAGGCCAGGGCCGAGGCTGCGATGACACGTCGCGCACCGCGGGAAAGGAGCGTCGGGTCGCGCAAGCCGTCGACAACTCGCGCCCTGGACGGCCGTCGAGGTGTCCGATGTCGATTCCCGTGGCGTGGTCGATGCACAGGCCGTAGTTTCCCTTCGTGATGTTGGCGAGGGCCGGTCAACGGGTCGTCGGTTTCCGGGCGCTCGGCGTCCACGGACGCATCGGCGATATCCCGCTCGCGGTGGAGCGGGTCCGGCCGCAACGCCGCGAATCGATCTTACCGTACGTGGCCTCCTTCGGAATGGCAGCGCGCCGGGTTTGTCATCGTCTTTCATCAGTTCGATTCCCGGTTGCGGCCCGCGATGCGGAGCCGATACCGGTACTCCGCGATTGGCACCCGGCAGTGCCGGCAACACAGGTTGAGCCGGCGCGGATTGGAGCCGAAACAAATAGAGACTACCCTTGCGGATCGTCAGGTCGAGATCCATGAGGGTTCCCACGCGCAATCGTTGCGGTTGATTCCGGTATAAAAATCTTGGTAATCTCGCCACAAATGATAAAAGTCCTGTGTCAAAACCAAAAATCGTGTCATGCGGCCGGTCGGGTATAAGTTTCTGATCGATTCCATGGGCCTCGGCGGGGTACTCCCGCCGCGCGCCTCTGCGGTCGTCGCGCCGGTGACCCGCGTTCAGCGGGCCGGAAACGATGGGCGCGACATACTCGTTCCGGCTGGCGTCGCACCGGCCACAGACAATCCTGTCGAGCACGTGCTTTTCGCGCTCAAGCACGAAGGTACCGACCTCGCGGTTCTCTCCGCAGTGATGCATGAGATCGACCCCGCCGCGCTGGTCGGGGCGCTGCAAGAGTTGCCCTCCGGTGGATACGTTCGCAAGGCTTGCTGCCTGTTTGAGAACCTGACCGGGAAAGAGCTTCCCGGAGTGTCTGGGACCGGAATCCCGGTTGATCTATTCGATCCTGCCCTGTATGTCGTCATAGACCCGAAGGTGCGCGTGCGACGCGACCCGAAATGGCGAGTCAACTTCAATGGGCTCGGCAACTGGGCAATGTGCCCCACCATTCGCCGGACCGACGCCGTGGATCGGTGGATTGCATCAGGCATCCTCGATCGCGCGCGAGATGTATTCCACGACGTCGATCCGGGGTTGATTGACCGGGCGATGTCGTGGGCATACCTGAACGAAACGAAAGGATCTTTCTCGATCGAGCGAGAGTCTCCCGCCCCCGGGAAGGCCGAGGCGTTTGTGCGCCTGCTCCGGCAGGCGTGGGATGCCCCGCCGATGACAGAGGATCGGCTGGTGGCGCTGCAGGCGGCGACAATCACCAATCCTCTGTTCCGTGCGGTCCAGTTCCGTACCGAACAGAACCACTTGCAGTCCGGAGCCCCGGGGGCGATCGGTGTGCGATACGTCCCGCCACCGCCAGAGGATGTGCCGTCCTTGATGGACGGGGTCATATCGCTGGCGAACGACACCGGTTCCGTGAACCCCATCGTCCGGGCGTCCCTCGCGTCGTTCGGCTTCGTGTACGTTCACCCGTTCATGGATGGAAACGGCCGTCTTTCCCGGTTCCTCATCCATTACGTCCTGGCACAGGACCGGGCGATCCCGGAAGGCGGAATCCTGCCTATATCCGCAGCCATGCGGCGCAACGAGATCGAATATCTCCACACGCTGGAGACGTTCTCGAAGCCCGTGCGCAATTTGTGGGACGTGACCTGGATCGATGGGTCGCAGTTCGAGTACGCTTTCCGCGGGGATCCGGCCGTGTACCGGTACTGGGACGCAACGGATCAGACCACGTTCCTGTTCCGCATGGCCGAGCAGTCGATTCAGCAGGATCTGGTGGCCGAAACGGATTTTCTGCGGAAATTCGATGTGGTCTTCCGGAAGCTCTCGGACAAACTGGATCTGCAGGGCAAGGATCTCGCCGCACTCATTCAGATGTGCCACCAGAACGGCGGCAGCATTTCCAACAACCGGCGCAAGCAATACCGGTTGACGGTCCCGGAAGATGCATTCCCCGTGATCGAGGATGGGGTGCGCTCAACATTCTTCCGCGAACAAGAATCCGCCCCGGACACCGCTGTCAGCAAAGTGGATGATGACGAAGAGGATGAGCCTTCATCCGACTGGACTCCATGATCCGGTGCGCGCAGTCGCTATTGGCGCATTGCCTGGATCGACGTGACGTGCAACCCCGGCGTGCAGGACGATCTCGCCGCAGGGGCGGAGCGCGGAGTGGGTGGCGTGTTGATGATCTGGCCCCCGGAAAACGGACACCACGAGGTCTGCTATTTTGACCTTGTGGAGGACGCATGAAGAAGTCTGGACCGGATCGGAAATGCGTCTGGTGCATCTCCGGGTCGCGCTCGCCGTCCTGGTTCTTCGTCGAACTCGGCGCAGAGATGATCGTCGCATCCACGATCGTGCCCCGGGACAGGCTCAGGCCCTTCTTCTGCAAGACCTTGCCGACCTCCTCGAAGATCTTCTTGCCCAGGTCGTTCTTCTCGAGCATATGGCGAAACCGCATCGCCGTCGTCTCGTCCGGCACCGGCTCGCGGCCCAGGTCAATGCCCACGAACGGCCTGCTCGAATTCTATGTGCCCCCGCTATCAAGATCGAGGGTTTTGCGGACATTCCCTAGGAAATAGCGGGCCCATATTTTTCCTTGAAACCGACCGCCTGATGATGTATTCTGGTCAGCATGACTAGATTAGCAAAAGAAAGCTCCTCTCCGACCAAATCTCGCAAGCCCCGAGCCACGGAGGGGCGCGCCGGCTATTGGCTCCTGCAGGACGCCAAGGCGCGTTTCAGCGAACTCGTGCGCAAGGTGCGCAGCGAAGGGCCGCAGCACGTGACGGTGCACGGGCGCGACGAGGTCGTTATCATGGCGGGCGAGGAATTCCGGCGCCTCAAGGGCAACGTCACCGGCAAAGCGCTAATCGCGGCCATGCAGGCCTCGCCGCATCGCGATATCGAGATTGAGCCCAAGCGCGGTCCCCTGCCCGCACGTGACGTGGCGCTGTGACGGGTTGGCTGCTCGATACGAATGTCCTTTCGGAGCTGAGGCGCCCAAAGCCCGAGGCGAAGGTGCTCGCCTTCATCGCGGCGCAGCCCCTCGAACTGCTCTACGTCAGCACCGTCGCCCTGGCCGAAATCCGCTTCGGCATCGAATTGCTTTCCGACGCCGGCCGGCGCTCCGAATTGAACGATTGGCTTGCCCGCAAGGTGCGGCCAATGTTCGAACAGCGGGTGCTTGCCGTCTCGGAAGACGTCATGTTCCGCTGGCGGCTGATGGTCGAGGAAGGCCGCAAGGCAGGTCATACCTTCTCGCAGCCGGACCTCATCATTGCCGCGACCGGTCAGCACCACGGCCTCACGATCGTCTCGCGCGACACGGCTGATTACCTCAAGGCCAAGGTAGCCGTGTTCAACCCGTGGGTTGACGCGATGCCTCCGGCGCCGGAATATCGAACGCCATGACGGTCAGGTGCAGGATCTTCGCGGCGTTCACCACGTCGTGGTCACACCGGCGAACACGGCTGACGGCAAGGTGGTGGACCAGTTGCTGCACGGCGAGGAAACGCGCGTGTACGGCGACCAGGCGTACGTCGGAGTGGTCTGGCCAAGAACGCCAACCGCCTCTTCGTGACGGCTGCAATGGCGAACATCTTCATGGGCCGAGCTACGTTGGCGGGAGCAGTCCGTCTGTAACAAGGAAATCGGGTGAAATTCAACACGAAAACCGCGAGAAATCGCACCAAAGCGATGCGACTCGGGCAATCCTGCGGTTCTCAGTGTCGGTTTCATCGAAAACTACGCAGTTGTGCGGACATTCCTTCAAGAAAACATCACGTAGAACCGCATAAAACCTAGTTGTCTGGCGGAGAGGGTGGGATTCGAACCCACGGTACCGGAGACCGGTACACCGGATTTCGAGCGCGATACGCGCAGGATGCGCCCTACTCTGCCGCAGGAAAATCAATGGGTTACGCGGGCGCGCATGGCGCGCAAATGGCGAGAAACGCGGGGGTTTTGGCAAATCCTCTCACCCTGTGCAAGCGCCCGACCGATCTACTTCCCCAGCATCTTTTCGAGGCTCGCCGCAGACCCCATCTGTGGCGCCGGGGCCGCGCAGGCGCCCAGCGGCGAGATAAATAGCAGCCCGAGTCGCAGGGGCAGAGGGGACCGCTTCGAACCGCAAGCTACCCCTACTGTGCCGGATAGGGTGGCAGGATCATGGTTCGGCTGACGAGGACGTTGAAAGCGTAGCCTGGGCGGATGATCAGGGTGGGCTGGATGTTGAGGTTCCGGTTGAGCAGATTCTGCCCCACCATGTTGAGCTCCTGGCCCATGGCGGCGGCGGCCTCCTGGCCTGCCGATGGCGCGGTGAACATGTTGGAGTTCTGCGGCTGGGAGAGCTGTGCGCCGGCGCTCAGCAGGCTCATCAGGGTGGCGCTGCCGAAGATCCGCATGTAGTGGTTATCGACCAGATCGCGGAATCCGGCCTGTCCCTGCCCGTCGGTGCCTTCCATGCCCTTGAGGTCGATGGTCGATCCGTTCGGGAAGATCACCTGGTTCCAGGCCACGAGTACGCGCCGCTGGCCGTAGGCCACGTCGCTGCTGTACTGGCCGATGAGCCGGGTTCCCTGGGGGATGAGCACCGCGTCCGGATCGAGGCTGTCGTAGACCGTCTCGCGCACTTGGGCGGAGATGCTTCCCGGCAGATCGCTGTTGATCCCGGTGACGAGCACCGCGGGGATAACGGATCCGGCGAAGAGCTCGTGCCGGGCGCGCGGCGGCTGCGCCGATGCGGGCAGGTAGTCGCCGTCGCCCGTCTTGGATTGGGCGGCGAGGAATGCCTTGTTCTGCTGCTGCGCCCCCTGCCCTTCCAGTTCTCCGGCGGCGGCTCCGCGCGGCTGCCGGAGTCCGGCAAGGGCGTTTTGCAGCGTTGCCCCCAGATCACCGGACGGTGCCGCGGCAGCGCCCGGCTGATCGGGGCGTTGCGCCCCCTGGGCAACGGCGCCCTCCGGGACGGTCTTGGCAAGCCGGGCGCTTTGCGCGGCGAGCATCGCGCCTTCGAGGTTCTTGTAGCGTTGCTCCTCCCGCCACTGGTGGTACTTCTGCGCGGGCGAGCGCTGCGCTCCGGACGCAGGCCCGGCCTGCAGCGCAGCGGGCGCCGCAGCCTTGTCCCTGCGCGCGGATATCCCAGGTTTCGACGAATCGCCGCCAGCCGCCGCATCCTGCGCCTGCCGCGCCTTGTCGGCGGCCTGCTCCATGGCGTCGACATCCGGTTTGGTCTGCCCCACCCGAGCCGCGTCCGCCGATTCCGGCTTGGGTCTGGCATGCTGCCCCGCCGACATCACCCCGATGACGATTCCCACACCGGCCAGGCCGCCGAGAACGGCGAGGGCCCCCTTGATGTTCTTGCTCAGGCGCGGCCCCTTGGCCGGCGTGCCGCGGATGCGCAAGGGCTCGGCGCTCGCGGTGCTGCCGTCCACGTCGGCTTCGAGCAGATCCCGATCGGTCTCTTCGCTCATCTCATCGCCCCTGCGGCAGGAGATTCGAGGGAGGAACCGAATAGGGCCCGGGGGCGGCGCCCTGCTCGCAGGTCACCGCGCGCGCCCCCTTGCCTACGCCCACCACCAGCTTGAACTTCTCCGGCAGCCCGTCAATCACGAAGTAGTTGTTCGCGAGGCGGCTGTTGATCAGCTCGGTCTTGCCGCCGTCGAATCGGAACACCGCCGGCGCGTCCCGGAAGGTCATGCCGCCCTGCATCTGCAGGTAGGTGTGCCCGCCGCCCGAGAACACCCGCACCGGCAGGAGATCCCGGTCGATCTCGTCCGGATCGTCGCCCGCGCAGTGGTAGTCGAAGTCCAGATCGGAGGGGTCGACGGTTCCCAGCTGGGCGACAACGGCCTGCTTCTTTTGCTCGCCCTGCGCGACTTGCGCATCGGCCTGCCGCTGCATGCGGATGACGATCTGCTGCGGGTCGTAGAACCCGATCTGCGGCACGTAGCGGTGCTGCCGGGAGACCAGGGTCATGTAGTACACCCGTCCCGCGTCGGTGGTCACCACGAGGTTCGTCGTGAGCCCCGCCGCGACGGGCTTGACCACGACGACCGGGGTGTGTCCGGCGTCGGCGGTCTGCACCATCCAGCGCACGCTGTCACCGATGCTGAGATTCGTGATGTGCTCGCCCAGCAGCAGGTTGATCACGCAGATGTGCAGCGGCGCGCAGGTGATCATGGGCTGGCTCTGGCCGTAGGCGTACATCACCTGCCCGTTGGTGCCCAGCATGCTGGGCGCGTAGCCCGTCTTGAGCCAAGTCTGCGACGCCGCACTGGAAGCGCGCTCCGAGAGCGGGATCGGCGCCTCGAGCGCGTAGATCTCGTGGCTCGTGAGGGGGTGGGGCGTTCCGACTTCGTCGACGATCGTTGCGGCAGACGCCGCGGCCGAGGCGGCCACGGCAAGCGCGGCGAGCGCCGTCTTGATGGGGTTCTTGCTCATCTCGGGAATCCTCTCTATGGCAGGGGGTCAGGACGCCGCGCCGACGACGGGCGTCCAGGTGACGTTCTTCAGGAAGAGCCCCAGCGGGTTGTCGAGCATCACCCGGGGGTTGTTCGCCAAGCCGGGGTTGATCCCCGTGGTGATGTTGGCCTTCCAGTGCTGCACCGGCTGGGTCTGGCCGTTCTGGCGCTTGACCTCATCCCAGCCGACCTGCCAGGTGTCCGTGCTCACCGGCAGGACGCTCGTGATGGTGACGTTGACCGTGAAATCGCCAAACGGCGGGTGCGCGGAGTACCACGAATTGAGGTAGGCCGCCGCGTCGGCGCTTGCCAGCGCATAGACCCGGGCGATCAGGGCCTTTTGCGCCTGGCCATCGGGCAGGACGGTGCGGGCCGTCCAGACCCAGTTGGCGACCTGCGCCTCGATGATGCGCTGGCTGACCGCGTTGCCCCCCGCGGGTCTTGCCATCGCAACCGGATCTCCCAGCTTGTCGATCGCGACGACAAAGGGCTCGATCTTGCTCTGCCCGCCGATCCAGGCAATCCCGGCGACGGACACCGCCGTCACCGCCAGGCTGGCAAATGCCGCCAGTCTCCAGTTCTTCGCGCGCGCGAGCGCGTCACCGTATCGCTCGTCCCACTCCCGACGCGCATTCAAGTACGGGTTGGCATCCGCCATCTCGCATCCTCCGTGTCTGGCGCCGAAACCCGGCACCGCTACACGAACTCTGCGGGGTGGGCCCGCAATCAGGACAGGCACTGGTGCCACGGGCCGTCACGCCAACCTGCGGGCCTTCGACATCGTCACCGTTGCGGTCGTTCATGCTGGATTCTGCGTGGCGCCACCGTCGGGAGGAGCCGGCGACGGCGCCGTTGATGGTGCCGAAGTTGTAGCCGTCGATGAAGGGATCGGCCGCTCGCAACTCAGCTCGTACGCGGC
>JAJYBQ010000200.1 GCA_021778935.1 Pseudomonadota bacterium
ATCCGGGGGGTCGGCACCCCGGAATCGGGCGGCGTCGCGGCGGGGACTGCAGGCGCTTCGGGATCGGAATTACTTGCTTGCATCGGGATCGTTCCGGGGTCGAGGGGTCACGGGCGAACCGCCTTCAAGACAAAACACAGGATCATGCCAAGAAACAGCAGCACGGGAACCGCGATGCCGGCCATGATCGCCAGATCCATCCTGGAGAATTTCTTCGGGAGGGCGGTGGCGGAGGCCGGTTGCGGATCCGGCGCAGGGCCGTCGTCCCGCCGTTGCTCCGGCTCTTCCCCGCTCCCCCCTACAGGGGGAGCGGGCAGGGTGCGGGGGGGGTGCGGCCGCACATCCTGTTCCCGCGGCACGGGCATCGGCTCTTCCGGATTCCGCAACGCGGGAGCAGGAAGGAGGTCCGGAGGATCCCTTTGCTCGCGTCGCAGCAACCGCGCCTGCCCGAGTACATAGAGCGCCCCCAGCACGGGCGCCGCGACCACCAAACCCCAGGAACTGGTGTTGAGTGCGGCGGCATACGCCGGATCGGTGACGGCCGTTCGTCCGGCGATCCAGCCCAGCAGGCCGCCTCCGGCCCGGATCAGGATGGGGTAGGCGTCGAGCAGCCGCGAGAGCAGGACGCTCGACACGAGCAGCACGGGAATGCTGCCGAGCAGGCCCAGAATCAGGAACCACAGATGGCCTTCGGCAGCGGCGGCGACCGCGATGACGTTGTCCAGGCTCATCACGAGGTCCGCGCTCACGATGATGGCGATGGCCTTGCCGACTCCGGCCGCCGCACTGCGGGCCTTGGAGGCCTGCCCG
Organism: Pseudomonadota bacterium; assembly: GCA_021778935.1. The sequence goes on from JAJYBQ010000200.1 coordinate 811, forward strand.
GCGTCGTCGTCATCCGCGAGCAGCGAGATGCCGATCCATAATAGCGCCAAGGCGCCGGCAAGTTTCAGGTAGGGAATGCGCAGCACCACGGTGGCGACGAGCGTGAGGATCACGCGGAAGAAGATCGCCGCAAACGTGCCGAGGATCATCGCCCGGCGACGGACATCCGACGGCAGGTGGGTGCAGGCCATCGCGATGACCAGCGCATTGTCGCCGCTCAGCAGCAGATCGATCAGGGTGATCTGCAGGATGGGGGCGATGTAGTCGAAGCTCGATAAAAAGTCCACGCTGCCTGTCCGACGAACGTTGCCGCTCCCGCGGATGTCCGGTCCGCGTGCGATCGGAGCGAAATCGGGCGTGGAGGAGCGCGCGGACCGGACATCCGCGGGAGACCCTCGCCCAAACCCCGGATGGTAACAGCCTACAATTCGCCCCCATGTCCGCCGGCTTCATCCACCTCCGCGTTCACTCCGAATTTTCCATTGTCGACGGTCTGACCCGGATCGACGATCTCGTTCGTGCCGCGGCGGCGGACGGGCAGGGCGCCGTCGCCGTGACGGACAGCGCGAACCTGTTTGGCGCAGTGCGGTTCTACAGCGCTGCGCGGAAGGCTGGCGTCAAGCCCATCCTGGGATGCGATGCCTGGGTCGAAAATCCCGTCGACCGCGACCAGCCGCACCGTTTGCTGCTGCTGGTCCAGGATGGCGAGGGCTATCTTCGCCTTTGTCGTCTGATCTCGCGCGCGTGGCTGGAGAACCAGCACCTGAACCGCGCGATGATGCGCGCCGAGTGGTTCGAAAGCGAGGGAACCGCCGGCCTGATCGCACTCTCTGGTGCGGCGGCGGGCGAGGTCGGCGCCGCGCTGTGCTCCGGTCAGGCCGAGGTTGCGGCGGCGGCGGCGCAACGCCTGGCTGCGCAGTTTCCGGGGCGGTTCTATCTGGAGGTCCAGCGTGCCGGCCGACCCCATGACGAGATCTGCTGCCGTGCCACGGCCGCACTCGCGGTGCGGATGGGGCTGCCGCTCGTTGCCACCCACCCGGTGCAGTTTCTTCGCGCCGAGGATTTCCGCGCCCACGAGGCGCGGGTGTGCATCGCCGAGGGCCGGACCCTCGCGGATCCCCGTCGCCCGCGCAATTTCACCGCGGAGCAGGTGTTCCTGTCGGCGGCGCAGATGCGCGAGCGCTTCGCCGACCTGCCCGCGGCGCTCGACAACGCGGTGGAGATCGCGCGCCGCTGCAACTTGCAACTGCAACTGGGCAAGCCGCGCCTGCCCGATTACCCGACGCCGCCCGGTGTGTCGCTCGACCGGCATTGCCGCGATCTTTCCCAGGAGGGCCTCGTGCGCCGCCTCGAGGCGCTGTACGTGGATGCGGCGCTGCGCGACGCCAAGCGGTCCGAGTACGAGTCCCGCCTCGAGATGGAGCTCACGACCATCGCCAAGATGGGGTTCTCGGGCTACTTCCTCATCGTCGCGGACTTCATCAACTGGGCGAAGGGGAATGGCGTTCCGGTCGGTCCGGGGCGCGGCTCGGGCGCGGGTTCGCTCGTCGCCTACGCTCTGGGGATCACCGATCTCGACCCGCTGCGCTACGACCTGCTCTTCGAGCGGTTTCTCAATCCCGAGCGGGTGTCGATGCCCGACTTCGACATCGACTTCTGCCAGGACGGGCGCGACCGGGTCATCGACTACGTCAAGCGCAAGTACGGGGCCGACGCCGTGTCGCAGATTGCCACCTTCGGCACGCTGGGGGCCAAGGCGGTGGTGCGCGACGCCGGCCGCGTCCTCGACATGCCGTACAGCAAGTGCGACGTCCTCTCCAAGCTGATCCCGCACAATCCGGCGGATCCCTGGACGCTCGAACGCGCGTTGCGCGAGGAGCCGGCGTTCGCCGAGGCGGTGGGCGGCGACGAGGAGGCCGGCGAAATCGTCGAACTCGCCCGGCCGCTCGAGGGCCTGGTGCGCAACGTCGGCATGCACGCCGGCGGCGTGCTCATCGCGCCCGGCCGGCTCACCGATTTCTGCCCGCTGTATTGCGCGCAGGGCACCGACGCGGTGGTGAGCCAGTTCGACAAGGACGACGTGGAGAAGGCGGGCCTGGTCAAGTTCGACTTCCTCGGACTGACCACGCTCACCATCCTGGCGCTCGCCGTGCGCTATGTGCACGAACTCGATTCTGCGAGCACGTTTTCGCTCGACGCGATCCCGCTCGACGATCCGGCGGTATTCGAGTTGTTCCGCGTCGGCAACACCACCGCCATCTTCCAGTTCGAATCGCGCGGCATGCGCGACCTGCTCAAGCGCGCCAAGCCGGACCGGTTCGACGACCTCATCGCCTTGAACGCGCTGTTCCGGCCGGGTCCGATGGACCTGATCCCGGAGTTCTGCGATCGCAAACACGGCAAGCGCGCGCATTACCTGGACGCGCGGCTCGAACCGATCCTGGGTTCGACCTACGGCATCATGGTGTACCAGGAGCAGGTGATGCAGATCGCCCAGGCGATCGGCGGCTATTCCCTGGGCGGTGCGGATCTGCTGCGCCGCGCGATGGGCAAGAAGAAGCCCGAGGAGATGGCCCAGCACCGGACGATCTTCGTCGCGGGCGCGGCGAAGAACGGCGTGCCGGAGAAAGCCGCGACCGAGCTCTTCGACCTGATGGAGAAGTTCGCCGGCTACGGCTTCAACAAGTCGCACGCCGCGGCGTATTCCTATGTGGCATACCAGACCGCTTATTGCAAGGTCCATCACCCGGCGGCGTTCTTTGCCGCCAACTTGTCGACGGTGATGGACGACACCGACAAGGTGCAGGATCTCGTCGCCGACGCCCGCGCCGGCGGCCTGACGATCCTTCCCCCGGACGTCAACCTCGGCGCGTACCGGTTCGTTCCGGTGGATACGGCGACGATCCGCTACGGCCTGGGCGCGATCAAGGGGACGGGACAGGCGGCGATCGAATCGGTCGTCGCCCTGCGGACTGCCGGAGCGTTCACCAGCCTCGCGGATTTCTGCGGGCGCGTGGACAAGCAGCGGGTCAACCGGCGGGTGATCGAAGCCCTGATCCGCGCCGGCGCCTTCGACCTCATCGACGAGGACCGCGCCCGCCTGCTGGCGGCGCTCGGTCCGACCCTGGAAGCGGCCGAGCGCGCCCTTGCGCACGCGGGGCAGGAGAGCCTCTTCGGCGACCCTGCGCCCGGCGCGGCCGGCGACGCCGCCATCCCGATCGACGTCGTCTACACCCCCTGGAGCGAGCGCGAGCGCCTCGCCAACGAGCGCGCCGCCCTGGGTTTTTGCTTCAGCGGGCACCTCTTCACCGAGTTCGAGGAGGAGGCCCGGCGCATGGCGCCCACGCGCCTGGCAGACCTCAAACAGGCGCGCGAAAGCGTGCGGATCGCCGGCATCGTCGTCTCGGTGCGCAGCCAGAACACGCGCCGCGGACGGATGTGCGTGCTGCTGCTCGACGATGCGAGCGCACAGATGGAGGTAACGGTGTTCGCCGAACTCTTCGACCGCCGGCGGGCAGTGTGCAAGGAAGACCAGCTCGTCTTCGTCATCGGGCGTGCCCGCTATGACGAGTTCTCGCAGCGCCTCGCGTTGAGC
>JAJYBQ010000201.1 GCA_021778935.1 Pseudomonadota bacterium
TCCGATCTCCTGCAGCTGCATCTTCCACATTCATGCCGTCGCCCTTCGCGGACCGCGCCGATGCTGTGCAGAATGCTGCCACTCCGGAAATCGGCGCACCCGACTTCGGGGAGCGAGCGCGGATCGGGAGGACCCGACTGATTCCCTGCTACCGGGTTTACGCGCAATCGGAAGAACTGTCCTTGCGATCCATCAATGCGTCAGGCACGATAAACTGCGCTGTCGTTGATGTCGAATTCGTCGTCGGCATACCCGTTTTCCGCGTTTCCGATGAACCCGACCTCCGAACAGATCCTGTTCCTCGCGCTGATCGCCGCCTTGATGGTGGTGCCCAGGGTGCTGCAGCGCTGGCGCATCCCGGCGCCGCTGGGCGCCTTCGCCATCGGCATGCTGGCGTCGTTCGCCGCCCCGGGGTTCGTGCCGGACAACGTGCTGCACTTGCTGGCCACGCTGGGCATCTCGGCAGTCTTCCTGTTCGCCGGCGTGGAACTGGAGCCGGACGATTTCCGGCGGGGCCGCTGGCCCCTGCTCGCCAACCTGATTGGGAATGCACTGGTTCTGGGGGCGGTTTCCTGGGCGGCGATGCACTTCTTCCACATGCGCTGGCAGGTTGCGGCGCTGCTCGCGCTGGCCTTGCTCACCCCCTCCACCGGCTTCATTCTCAATGCGCTGGGAAGTTTCGGCTTGAACGACGACGAGCGCTATTGGGTCACCATCAAGGCGGTGGCCGGAGAGCTGCTGGCGCTGGCCGTCATGTTCGTGGTGCTGGAGTCGCATTCATGGGAGGCGCTGTCGCTGTCGATGGCGGCGCTGGCGGCCTTGGCGGCGGCCTTGCCGGTGGTGCTGCTGCTGCTCGGTCGTTACGTGATCGTATTTGCGCCGGGATCGGAGTTCTCGCTGCTGGTGATGGTCGGGGTATTGGCCTCGTACGTCACCTTCGCATTGGGCGTCGAGTACCTGCTGGGTGCGTTTCTCGCCGGGTTCGCGGCGCGCATGCTGCGCGCGCGGCTTCCCGGCATGGCCTCGGAGGCCAACCTGCACGCCATCGAGATGTTCGCGTCGTTCTTCGTGCCGTTCTACTTTTTCGACCGCGGGCTGCACGTGCCGGCGCAATCGCTGAGCCTGCGGGCGCTGATCCTGGGCCTGGTGATCACCGCGGCGGCGCTGCCGCTGCGCATCGGCGTGGTCTGGCTGCAGCGCCTTTTCATCCGCGGCGAAAGCCTGCGCGGCAGTCTGCGCGTGGCCACCGCACTGACGCCGACCCTCGTGTTCACGCTGGTGCTGGCCGCGTTGCTGCGCACGCGTTTCGGGCTCGACGACACCTGGTACGGCGCGCTGCTGCTGTATGCCGGCTTGTCGACCTGGCTGCCATCGCTGGTGCTGGCGCAACCGTTCGTGCTCGAGCGCATGCCGCAGCGGCAGGAGGGGTAGGCTGGCAGCGCTCAGCACTCGCCGTGCCGAGGAGCGTCCTTCCCATCGCCTTTCTCGCGATACAGCGCGGCGTCGGCCGCCACCAGCAGACTGTCCACCGTGCTGGCGGGATCGGAAATCGCGGTGCCGATGCTGATCGATGGGTGGAGGGTCATCCCGTCGGGGGCGGATATTGCGCTGGCCCGGACGGCGTTGCGGAACCGCGCGGCCACCGCCCGAAGTCCGGTGTCGTCGATGTCGTCGAGAACGATGACGAATTCGTCCCCGCCCAGGCGTCCCATCAGGTCGCCGTCGCGCAGCGTCATGCGGCAGGCTTCGACCACGGCCACGAGGTACGCGTCGCCGAAGGCGTGGCCGTAGGTGTCATTGATCTCCTTGAAGCGATCGAGGTCGATCATCAGCAGGGCCATGCGCCCGCTTCGACGCTGCGTGCGCTTCAGGATGGTTTCGGCGTGATCGAGCAGGAAGCGCCGGGTCAGCACACCGGTCAGCGTATCGATGCGCGCCAGTTCGTAAAACCGGTTCTTGAGTTTGACGAGTTCCGAGATGTCGGTGGAAAAACCGATCAGTCCGTCGATTTCACCGTTGCGAAAGAGCGGGATCTTGGTCGACCAGCAGTGCATCTCCCGGCCGTCCGGCGCGCGAATGAGTTCTTCGCCCGATGCCTTTTCGCCGCTCTGGAAAACCTGGCGGTCGAGAATCGACGTGTTCATGGTTGTTTCGCGGGGCAGCAGATCCTCGGCGTTGCGCCCCACGATGTCCTCGGCCTTCATTCGATACAGTTCGGCGGTCCGGCCGTTCACGTATCGATACCGACGGTCGCGGTCCTTCATGTAGACGAAGGCGTCCACGTTCTCGAGCACGACCGACAGGAGGTTCTTCTGCCGCTCCAGTTCGGTCTCGAGATGGCGGCGTTCCGTGACGTCGGTGGAGATTCCGCAGAGGCCGACGATGGTCCCCGCCGCGTCGCGGATCGGTTGCTTCACGGCCCAGTAGATCCGCTCCTCCCCGGTCGCGGCGATGATGTTGCGTTCTTCCGTTTCGATCCGCTCCCCGTGCTTCAACACGCGGAGATCGTTTTGACGCAGATCGTCGGAGACGCTCAGGTCGAAAAAATTCTCGTCCGTCTTGCCGAGAACCTCGTCGAGGGTGTCGGCGAAGAGCGCGCAGACCATCGCGTTGGCGTACGTGTAGCGCCCCGCGGTGTCCTTGGTGTACACGTATGCGCCGACGAGATCCAGAATCTGCCGCAGGCGATGGATCTCGTCGGAGAGGCTGTCGAGAACGCCGGGTGCGTCGTTCACGGTCGCGAATGGGCGGAGATGGAGTGGGGCGCGCGATTCCGGAACCGCCGATGCCGCACGCGGGGACGCGCGGCGTTGCGGTCTTCCTCAGGAAGACGCGTCGTCGTCGCGATCGTCCTGGGATCCGCCGCCGTCGTCCGAATCGTCATTGTCCGAATCGTTGCGGTCGGAATCGTCGCTGTCCGAATTGCCGTCCTCCGCATCCGCATCGCCCGCGGGCTTTGCCGCCGCGCCGCCCTGACGTTGGGCCGCCGCGGCCGGAAGATGGTCGGCAAGCTTCTGGGCGACGTCCTGCGTCGACATGCCGGTCAGCCGGGCAATTGCGGCCAGCCCCTCGGCGCCGAACGCCTGGTGGATCTGATCCCCGGTCACGGCCGGGTTGGCTGCGTCACCCAGCCAGGATTCGACGGTGCCGCCCAATCCCTGCTTTTCGAACTGCGCGGCGACGCCCTCGATGCCGCCGTGCTGATCGAGGAACGCACCGACCACTTTCTCCGCTTCGCCGTCGCCGAAGCTGCTGAGCAGGCCATCAAAGAGTCCCATCGCGCCTTCCCCTTCCGATTCGATGATGGAATTCTGCCAGATGGCAGACGTGCTGGCAGGCAAGATCGCAGGCGCATCCCGGGTGCAGCGTGTGCGCGGTCATCGCGGCGATGCGCCGGACCACCCCCGTCGTTCCAGCGAATCCAGCACGGACAGCGCCGCTTCGACGGTGAATTCGCCGCGCGCGATCGCCGCCAGCACGTCGTCGATCGGCCGGACCTCGATGCGCGCCACCTCGCCGTCGCGGTTCTCGAGCCGGGTTCCTTCGGGGAGGTCGACGTCGAAGACATGCACCGTCTCGACGAGCAGACCTTCGACGATCGGCCGGGACACGGGAATTCTGCCGCCAATGGACACCGGCAGCCCGTCGAGGACGAGTCCGGCCTCTTCCAGGGCTTCGCGGGCAACGGCCGTACGAAGATCCTCGCCGGCGGCGACCATTCCCCCCGCGAGGTTGTCCCAAAGCCCGGGATCGACGCGCTTGTGCATGGCGCGCAGGCAGACCACCATCCGGCCATCGGCGGCGTAGCCGTTCAAATGGACCGATTCGGTGGGTAGCCCCAGTGCACGCACCGCACTGCGGTCGATGCAGCCCAGGGGCGCCTGATCGGGGTCGGGCCGGATCGCCAGCAATTCATCGCGCCAGGGACCGGCAAACCCGTTATGCAACAGATGGTGGGCGATCGCCGCCAGCCGCCGGTCGCGTTCGGCGGGGTCTTGCGGCCAGTCGGCGAGTTCGACCGACGCGGTCCGGCCTCCGTCTGCGGGGCATCGCCGGGCAAACCCGGCGCTCAACAGCGTCCAGGCGACGGGCGGGGAGAGCGTTCCGCACACGACGCCTCCCACGGCCAGGCGCACGGCGTCCGGCGCCGGTGCGGCCTGCGCCAGTCGTTCGATCCGTTCCCGCAGGGTTGCGACGCTGCCGGAACGCATGGATCATTCCGGCCGCATGTGCGGGAACAGGATCACGTCGCGGATGTTGGGCACATCGGCGAGCAGCATGATGAAGCGGTCGATGCCCACGCCGCATCCCGCCGTGGGGGGCAGCCCGTACTCCAGCGCCCGGATGTAGTCGGCGTCGTAGTACATCGCCTCTTCGTCGCCGGCCGCCTTCGCTTCCACCTGGC
>JAJYBQ010000202.1 GCA_021778935.1 Pseudomonadota bacterium
TCACGCTCCGGCACCGGCAAGGACAACGAGGCAAAAAATCCGGCGCGGGTCCACTGGCTGCATGCCAAGGCCGACCGTGCGGTCGATCGCGCCCTGCGGGAGGGCACAGCGATCGCCGACGGCATGGAACTCGCCAAGCGCCTGGGCAACCTGCCCGGCAACGTCTGCACCCCCGACTATCTGGCCGGCGAAGCGCGCAAGATCGCACGCCAAGGAGGGCTGACGGCGCAGATCCTCGACCGCCGAGGCATCGAGCGCCTGGGCATGGGTTCCTTCCTGTCGGTGACCCGCGGCTCCGAGCAACCGCCCCGTCTGATCGTCCTGCGCTACCACGGTGATGGCAAGGCCGGCTTCGCCAACCCCATCGCCCTGATCGGCAAGGGCATCACCTTCGATTCGGGCGGCATTTCGCTCAAGCCTGGCGCGGCCATGGACGAGATGAAGTTCGACATGTGCGGCGCGGCATCCGTCCTGGGCACGATGCGCGCGATTGCCGAACTCAAACCGAAGATCAACGTAGTGGCGATCGTGCCGGCCTGCGAAAACCTGCCCTCGGGCAAGGCCAGCAAGCCTGGCGACATCGTGACCTCGATGTCGGGGCAGACGATCGAGATCCTCAACACCGACGCCGAGGGACGGCTGATCCTGTGCGATGCGCTCACCTATGCGCAGCGCTTCAAGCCCGCGGCGATCGTCGACGTCGCGACGCTCACCGGCGCCTGCGTGGTCGCCTTGGGCAATGTCCACTCGGGCCTGTTCAGCAAGGACGAGGAACTTGCCGGGGAACTCCTCGCCGCCGGCCGCGAGGCCGGCGATTCGGCCTGGCGCATGCCGCTGGATGACGACTACCAGGAACAGCTGAAGTCGAATTTCGCGGACATCGCCAATATCGGCCAACCCGGCAACGCCGGCTCGGTCACTGCCGCCTGCTTCCTGGCACGGTTCACCAAAGGACAGCGCTGGGCCCACCTGGACATTGCCGGCACGGCCTATCGGGGCGGCGCAGCGAAAGGCGCAACCGGGCGCCCGGTACCATTGCTGACCCAATTCCTGCTCGCCCGGGCGGGCTGAGGACACGCTTGGCTGAAGCGCATTCCCCCGGCATTTCAACCCCTGCTCCGGTGGCACCGGAGCAGGGGGCCTCGCGCATCATCGACTTTCATTTCAATGTCGACCACCGGATCGGGTATGCCTGCCGCGTGGTGCGCAAGGCCCTCGGCGCCGGCAAGACCGTGCTGGTATTCAGCCGGGACGCGGCACGCCTGTCCCGCTTCGACCTCGCGCTGTGGACGTTTTCCGCGCTCGATTTCCTGCCGCACGCCGATGCGGATTCCCCGCTGGCCGATCAAACACCGGTTTGGCTTGCGCGCGCACCGATCGACGCGGCACGCGACGTGCTGATCCTGCTCGACGACGCGCCCGCACCGCAGTTCGATACCTGGTTCCCGCGGTTTTCCCGAGTGATCGACATCGTTTCGAGTGATGCCGGAGATCGCGCCCAGGCCCGGGGGCGGTTCAAAACCTACCGCGATGCGGGGTGGTCCCCGATCGCCCATGAGGTCGGTACCCAATGATTCCACGCCCCCCTCCCGGCGGCGGTGGTGCCGCTGCCACCGCAGTCCAGGATGATCCCTCGATTCCGGTGCTGACCGAGCACCTCGAATTTCCACCGCTCGAACTCGACACCACGCTGCCCAGCCTTGTGCCGCCGGACGATCCCTTCCTGCGCGTTCCGGTCCCGCCGGCAGTGCCGGGACGCCGCGAGCCGGTGCTGCATTGGCGCGATTTTCCTGCACCGCCTGCGGCAACCGGGCCGAGGCCGGTGCCCGCTGCGGCGGTTGTTCCGCCTCCGGAGCCGGTCGCGCCGGCCCGCACTGCGCCCCTGGACGACGCGGCCTGGGCACAGATCGAACACACACTGCGCGATGCGATCCTGCAGGAAGTCGCGCAACGGCTGCCGCGAGAAATCGAAACGACGGTGCGCAGCCGAGCGCAGGCGGCAGTCGACCGCGCGCTGGAAAGTCTCGTCGCCGAAGCGCAACTCGCCATCGCCGCGACGCTGCGCGACATCATCGAACATGCCGTCCGTACGAGCCTGGAGCGAGAGCGCGAAACGCTGCGCAGCGCCGGGCGTTCCAATTGACACGACACGCCATCCACCGGGTACCTCCAGACAAATGACTGCCGCACAACGCCCCGGATTCGCTTCGGACTCCGCCCTTGCCAAGGGAAACTCGGAAGAAACGTCGCGAGCGGACCGCACAGCACCTGACTCATCACTTTCCAAGAGCTTTGAACCGGGCGAGATCGAGCGCCGCTGGTACCCGCTCTGGGAATCGCGAGGATATTTCGACGCGGGCGCACAGAACGGCAAGCCGTCGTTCGGCATCCAGCTGCCACCACCCAACGTCACCGGCATCCTGCACATGGGGCACGCGTTCAACCAGACCATCATGGATGCGCTGGTTCGCTATCACCGCATGCGCGGCTTCAATACGATGTGGCTGCCCGGCATCGATCACGCCGGGATCGCCACCCAGATCGTGGTCGAGCGCCAACTCGATCAGCAAGGGGTGCACCGCAAGGACATCGGGCGCGATGCGTTCGTGTCCAAGGTCTGGGACTGGAAACAGTACTCGGGAGACACGATCCTGCAACAGATGCGTCGCCTTGGCGACTCCTGTGACTGGAAGCGGACCTACTTCACGATGGACGCGCCGCGCTCGGAAGCGGTGGTCGAAGCCTTCGTGCGGCTGTATGAACAAGGACTGATCTACCGCGGCCAGCGCCTCGTCAACTGGGACCCCAAACTCCAGACCGCGGTGTCGGACCTGGAGGTCGAATCCCAGGAAGAGGAAGGCCGCATCTGGGAGATCCGCTATCCCGCCGCCGACGGCGGCCCCGACTGCATCGTCGCCACGACCCGCCCGGAAACCCTGCTGGGGGACGTGGCCGTCGCCGTGAATCCGACCGACCCGCGCTATCGCGACGCGATCGGGCGGCAGTTGCGCCTGCCCTTGTGCGATCGGACCGTCCCGGTCATCGCCGACGGCTACGTCGATCCGGAGTTCGGCACCGGCTGCGTCAAAATCACGCCGGCGCACGACTTCAACGACTTCGCGGTCGGCCAGCGACATGCGTTGACGCCCATCCCCATATTCACCCCCACGGCAACGATCAACGACAACGCCCCGACGCGGTTCCGCGGCCTGGACCGCTACACGGCCCGCAAGGCGGTGCTGGCGGAACTGCGGGATTCGGGCCTGCTGGTTTCGGAGCGACTCCACCGCATGATGGTGCCGCGCTGCGCGCGCACCGGCGAAGTTGTCGAACCGATGCTCTCCGATCAATGGTATGTGGCGATGAGCAAACCGGTTCCGGCGCCGCATGCCGATGCCGGCAAGTCGCTGGCGCATGTTGCGCTCGAGGCGGTCGAAAGCGGTGAAGTCCACATCTTCCCCGAACAATGGCGCGGCGTGTACCGCCAATGGCTCACCAACATCCAGGACTGGTGCATCTCACGCCAACTCTGGTGGGGCCACCAGATTCCGGCCTGGCACGCGCAGGACGGTCGCATCTTCGTTGCGCGCACGCCCGAGCAAGCCCAAGAACAGGCGCGCGCGGCGGGCTATGCGGGGCCGCTGGAGCGCGACCCGGACGTCCTCGACACCTGGTTCTCGTCGGCGCTGGTGCCGTTTTCGACGCTGGGATGGCCGAATATTGACCGCAATCACGAGCTAATGGCAGAACTGAAAGGCGAACCTACCGCCTACAGCTGCTACCTACCCTCGTCGGTGCTGGTCACCGGCCACGAGATCCTCTTCTTCTGGGTCGCCCGCATGGTCGTGATGACGACCCACTTCACCGGCCGCGTGCCCTTCCGCGACGTCTACATCCACGGCATCGTGCGCGACGCCGAGGGCAAGAAGATGAGCAAGTCGGAGGGCAACACCATCGACCCGGTGGATCTGCTCGACGGAATCGATCTCGAAGCGCTGATCCGCAAGAACACCATGGGCCTGCGCCGGCCCGAGGATGCGCCCAAGGTCGCCAAGCGCCTGCGGCACGAGTTCCCGAACGGCATGCCGGCCTACGGTGCCGACGCCCTGCGCTTCACGATGGCGGCGTATGCGACCCTCGGCCGCAACGTCAACTTCGACTTCAAGCGCTGCGAGGGGTATCGCAACTTCTGCAACAAGCTGTGGAACGCCACGCGCTTCGTGCTGATGAACACCGAGGGCAAGGATTGCGGCATCGACGCACCGGAATCCGCGCGCTCGCACTCCTTCGTCGATCGCTGGATCATCGGCGAATTGCAGCGCACCGAAGCGGAGGTCGAAAAGGGCTATGCCGACTATCGGCTGGACAACGTCGCCAA
>JAJYBQ010000014.1 GCA_021778935.1 Pseudomonadota bacterium
GATCGCAGCTCTGTCGGACTACATGCGGCGGCAGGAGGCGAAAGATGACGGGCACGCGTCGGGTGATGGCGCAACTTCCTAGGAGCGGCACAGCATGAAGACTTTGGTCTTGGCCAATCAGAAGGGTGGGGTCGGCAAGAGCGCGGTGGGCGTGCAGCTGGCGTACTACCTGGCGCACGTGGGGAGGAAGGTTCTGTTCCTGGACCTCGACCATCAGCGCAATTCGTCGACGCCCATCGTCAAGAGCAAGAAGGCAGTGGTGGCGGGATTCAGCGCAACCGAGCTGCTGCTTGGCAGATCCGGCGCGCTGCCCGAGGGTGACTTCATCCTCGTGCCTGGCGACGACCAGCTGAGCAGCCTCGAGCGACAGCCCGACAAACACAACGTGATGGTGAACTCGCTCAAGGGCTTGCTTGACACTGCTCGTTCCCGGTTCGACATCTGCATCCTGGACACCAACCCAAACCCCGATATTCGCTACGCGGCGGCGATGGCCACCAGCGACTTCGTCCTCTCGCCGATCCAGCTCAACCAGGAGGCGATCGACGGGATTGGGTCGCTTCTTACACATCCGCGCTATGGCTTCCAGAAGATCAAGGCGGTGTTGAACCGCAATCTTGAATTGATCGGCATCCTGCCGAACATGGTGGAGCCCACGCCCTTCCAGAAGGGGAACTTCAGCCAGCTGGTGGCGGCGTACTCGAAGCTGCTGATCCCGGTCGACGCCGCACAGGGTCGGTTCGCGTTCATACCGAAACGGTCGGTCATTGCCGAGGCGCAGGCCGAGGGTCTGTTTATCGCAGAGATCCGCAAAACTGCGGCGAAGGACGCTTGGCGGGACATCAAGCCTTCCTTCGACGTGATCGCAAAACGCATGTCCATTGAGGTGTAAGCATGGCACTCGACCTTTCCGCTCTCGACGACGCTACGTTCAGTGACCAGACCGCCAGTGCCGCCTCGCCGCGCGCGATGCGCGCGCCACTGGAGCGCTTTGAGGAGGATCCGGAGAACCCTCGGTTCGAGTTCGACGACGATCCGGATTTCCCATCATTCGTTGAGGACATCCGGGTGCGGGGAATCCTGCAGCCTCTTATCGTCCGCGAGGTCGACGGGATGCTGCGCATCCGCTTCGGTGCTCGGCGCCTGCGTGCGGCCAGGCAGCTTGGCCTCGTCGATGTTCCCTATGTGATCACCGAGGACGAGCGGCAGTTCGACGACTACGCCCAGGTTTCGGAGAACCAGCAGCGGAAGAACCTGCAGCCACTCGAGTTGGCCACGTTCATCTCCAAGAAGATCTCCGCCGGCGAGAAGAAAAAGGACGTCGCCGCCAAGCTGCAGATCGATGCAAGCGCGGTGACTCATTTGCTGTCTCTGGTGGATGCGCCGGACTTCCTCTTGAACCTCTATCACTCGCGCAAGTGCCGTGCGGCGCATTACCTCTACGAGCTTCGCAAGCTTCACGGGCAGGAGCCCGCGCTCGTGGAGCGATATTGCGAGGAGGCGGCGGAAGTCGATCGGCGACTGCTGGCCACCATTGCTTCGGCACTTAATCCCCAGGCGACGGCATCCCCGTCCGACTTTGGTGTCGCCAGCGAGGGTTCCACCGCAAGCAGCACGCGCGCTTCGGACGGCGGCGACGCGGCGGCGGGTGCCGAGCCCGCCGGGCCGGCGGTGCAGCAAGTGCCGCCCCACAACCCTGACATCGAGCCTGAGCCCAACGGCCGGCCCGTCGATCCCAGCCGGATCAAGAAGCCGTTACTTCTTGGGAAGTACCGCAAGCGCGACGTCATGATCGACCTGCAGAAGCGCCCCACGGCCGTCGGCCTGGTCGTCATTCGCTACGAGGACGGGTCGGGCGAGGATGAGGTCGTCATCGGCGATGTCAAGCTCACGCAACTGACCGACGCCGCGGCCGCTTGAGGCAGGAGATGCCCATCATGGTGACCGCACCCACCGTCTCCAGGGTTGCGATGGCCATCGCGGCTCTGGTCATCGCGATAGCTTTTGTCCTCAAGCTTCGCTATCGCTTTCGTCACTGGTTTCGGCCTCGTCGGCCAGGCGAGTCGCTTCGACAGTTTGCCGAGCGGGCACGTTACGAGGGCGTCCTCGATGGGCGTGCGCGCGATCGCATGTGGGGAAACCACTCTGCCGCCGCTGCGCTGATCCAGTTGGTCGCGCTGCTCGCCGGCGGCTACTGCTTGGTCCGTTGGCGGACGGCGCTGTGGCCCTTCCTCGCCTATGTGGCCGCGGGCTACTGGTTCACGCGTCGCGCAGCGCGTGAGGGACGGCAAGATGACTACGAACGCTTGGGCTGGTCCGATCGTGCGTGGCACCGCATGGCCTACGTGTGGATCTGGCCCGTACTCGTGTTGGCACGGCTTCCCAGGGCTGTAAAGCGCTAGGGTTTATGGAACCGACTCCCGGAAGCGAAGGGCCGTTGGTGTTGAGCCCGCTTTCCGAGCGGGCGAAGCGCCGTCTGCAGATCGCTGCCGCGATGCTGCGCGGCCAGGGCATGCGCCTGGAGTGTCCGCGCAGCGAGTTTTACGACGCCATTCAGAAGTTTCTCCGGGGCCTTCCGATCGAGCAACAGACCGAACTACGCGCTCTCGTCGATTGGGTGGAGACCTACGAACGCGCTGAGGCTGGTGCTCAAGCGCCGACGTCCACCAATGTCTCCTGACAGGCACCGCACACCAAGTGTAGCGACGGCTTGCCCCACGCATTGATGCGGCAGGTAGGGCAGCTGTACTTTCGACGGGTCGACTTCGACTCGCTTGGCCGGATCTCGATTCCCATCGAGGCCAGATCGCTCGGATCCACGCCTTCAACCGTGCCGGCCACCGCTTGCTCGAGCTGTGCCTTGACGGGGAACCGGTCCTTCCAGGTGATGGCGAAATCCGCGGTGAACAACGCGGCGCAGGCCTGGTCGAAGGCGCCTCCACTCAAAACGTAGTCGGACATCTTCTCGCCTACTTTGCGGCCACCCTCCTGGCCGGTGTCCGATGGCATGAGGCCAAGGCCTTCCATCCTCGCTGCCCACTCCTTGTTGTGATAGCCACGGCGACCTGGCTTGCCGAAGTGGAACTGCCACAGGTGGACCATTTCGTGGACCAACGTCTGCATCACCTCCACCGGCTGCACGACGGCGAAGTACGCCGGGTTCATCGCGATCTCGTCGGTCTTCTGCCCGACACCGTTCACGAACCGCTCGGAGGCGAAGTAGCCGTAGGTGCGCTTGTCACGCTGTAGCGTGATCAGGCAAGACGGCAACGCGCCGTCGAAAAGCGCGTGGTTGAAATGATCGTAGGCCGTCTGCAGCTCGCCATAGGCCTCTTCAGTCGGAAGCATCGCGCCCTCCCCTTTTCATCTTTGCGCCCATCCGGCCGCCGATCTGGATTGTGCAATCCAGTTTAGCAGCGGGCCGCTTTGCGGCCGCGCCGACCTCCGCCCGGTCTTGCGGGCTCCCTGCGCGCAACGTGCGCGAGCCCGCTGGCGCCATCTTGAAAATTTCAAGAATGCGCTTGAATAATAAGCAGAAGAATAATATTATTCTTCTTACTGACCGAACAGGAGCCGACATGGATCTGAATCAAGACACCCGCGCCCGCGTGCTCACCGTTGCCAACTCGCTGTACGAGGAAGGCGGTCGGAGCGCCTTCCCCACCGTCGACGCGGTGCGCCGCGCCGCGAAGGTCGACATGAACGCCGCCAGCCTGCTGATGCGCGAGTGGCGGCGGATGCAGACCGCGTCGCCGGCGCCCCTGGCGGTTGCGGTGCCTGATCGGCTGCGACAGGCTCAGGACGGCGCCCTCGCCGCCCTATGGGCCGAGGCCCAGGAGATCTCCAACGAGGCGCTGAAGGCCGCGCAGAGCGCTTGGGACGCCGAGCGCGACCAGGCCGAATCGCTCCGCGCCGAGCTGGCGGCAGCGTTCGAGACCGAGCGATCGGAACTCGAGGCCGCCACTGCTCGTCTCGCCGACCTCGAGCGCGAACTACAGCTGCTGCGCGACACCTCGGCCGCCACCGCCCGCGAGCTGCGGGCGGTTGACGAAGCTCGCGCTGCGGCGGAGGGCCGCGCCGCGGTCGCCGAGCAGCGCGCCGAGGAGTTGGCCAACCGAGTGGCCGATTTGAAGACGGAGTTGAGTCGTACTCACCACGAAAGCGACCGCTTGCGCGCCGAGCGCGACCAGGCGGCCCAGACCTCCGACGCGGCCAGCGCCCGTCTCGAGTCGCTGCGTGACGAGCTTGCCACCGTGAAGGCCCGCGCCCACGCTGAGCGTGAGGCGCACGCCGAACAACGCAAAGTGGCCGCGCAGGAAGCGCAGCGCAGCGCCGAACGCCTTACCAAGGCTCAGGCCGAGCGCGACCAGGCCTTGCGCGACGTCGGCCGAGCGCGCGAAGAAGCTGCACGGCTGAGCGGTCAGGTCGAGGCGCTCCAGACGCAGTACGCGATCATGAAGCAGCTGGCCGCGGAGAGCGCTGCAGCTGGAAAGGCTGCTCGCGCTCCTACTTCGAAGGGGGCGAAATGAGCCCCACGGTCGTCAGTGCCTTCGAGTGGACGGGTTCGCTGCTGGGACTGTTGGGTGCCCTTCTCCTCGCTACTCACACTCGCCTATCCCGGTTCGGATGGGTTGCCTTCTTCATCGCGAACGTGGCCATGATCGCCTTCGCCATCGGCATTTCTCGCTACGGCCTGCTCCTGCAGCAGGTCGGCTTTATGGCCACGAGTCTGCTCGGGCTGTACCGCGCCGGCTTCCTCGGTCGGCGCGCGCTCTAGTCCGCGTCGGTCAAGGCCGGACGCCCTCCCCTTCCCTATCGAGCTTCGCTCTGCCGACCGCGGTCGGCACCGTGGCTTCGCTGTCCAGTGGCATTTCACTGCCCGGCGCCATCGTGCGCCCTGCGCGATTCGTCGACCGGGTAGCCGGCCAGGCGGCCGCAATGTTCGCCCGGCCTTCTCCCCTTCAAGGGCTTTCGCGGCATAAACGGTGCCCGCCTACGGCCTGCCTCCCATTTATTCCACGTCCCTTGATCGCCGCTTCGCTCCTGGCGCCCGCCAGCGCCGGGCAGTGAAATGCGGCGCCCGCATCGGGTGTCCCGGCCTCGCTGCTCCATTGTTCGCATGGAGCCATCATGGACAGTCGTTTCATCCTCGGTGATTGCCTCGCCGTTCTTCCCACCCTGGCAGCTGGTAGCGTGGACCTGGTGCTGACCGATCCGCCGTACCTGGTGAACTACCAGGACCGCAGCGGGCGGTCGATCGCCAATGACGATCGCGCCGGCGACTGGCTGGCGCCCGCCTTCGCGGAAGCGTTCCGCGTTCTCAAGCGAGATGCGTTCTGCATCAGCTTCTACGGCTGGAATCGCGTGGACCAGTTCGTCGCCGCATGGAAGTCCGCGGGGTTCCGGGTGGTCGGCCATATCGTCTTCGCCAAGCGATACAGCTCCAAGGCCACGTTTCTGTCCTACCGGCATGAGTCGGCCTACCTGCTCGCCAAGGGACGACCGGAGAAGCCGGCGCAGCCGGTGCCCGACGTTTTGGACTGGAAATATTCGGGGAACACGCTGCACCCGACGCAAAAGCCCGTCGGGTCGCTGGTGCCGCTGATCGAGAGCTTTTCAAGGCCGGGGGGCCTGGTGCTAGATCCATTTGCTGGGTCGGGCTCGACCTGCGCCGCGGCACAGCAGCTCGGCCGGCGGTATATCGGGATCGAACTCGACCCGGCATTCCATGCCGTGGCGTCGCGACGGCTAGCTGCGCCAGTGGTGGCCGCGGCCTGACGCCGGCCGGCCCCGTCGCCGCGGGGCCGGCCATGGGGAGCGCGGTTTCGCAACCAGCACGGGGGGCAACACCACCGTGCTACGCCGGCCACGGCACGTGCACGCGTGTGCCTTACAGGCTGCGGCTCCCACCCTCAGCCAGGTGCGCGCCGTCACGCGCCCTGCCCGGCCGGATGGCTGCGCCATTGTCACCGGCCGGCCATGTCACGCGCCGGCGCGCGAACATCCCACCCGCCGCAGCAAAAGGCCCGCCGACGTTGAGGCTGTGTCGTCGGGTTCGGTAACGCTGTCGGATTTTAACGTCGATGGTCCCGGCCCCGAGCGCCCCGGCCTGCGGCCGGCCTGGCTGGCGCGCTACGCGCCGAGCCCCTGCAGGTCTCGGCCCTTCGGGCTTTCATCCTTGGCGCAAACACCTGTCCGCGGGCCGTGGGGTTGCGTCGGTTGTCTACCGCCCACGGACACAAGCCCTGTCGGCGTCGCCCGGCAAAGCCGCGCGACGTTGGCCGGTCGGCCCTGCGGGCCCGTCCGGGTTGCCGGATCCGTGGTTCGCGCCACCCCTGCGCAGGTTCCACCTTTCGGAGCCGGGGCGACTTTTCAGGGTGCCAAGCGGGACACGAATCGCGCCAGGCCCTGCCGGGCCTGTCACGCCTCCTGCCCTTAAACCCGCGCCCTGAAAAGCTCGACCTGTGACCCGGCTCCGAAAGGCAGAACCCAACCACGTATAGGAGGATGACCATGCGCGAACTCACTTCCCCGGCAACCAACTACCCCCTTCCGGGGGACCCTCACCAAAAGGCAGCGGGGGCAATCACCCCTGAACGCATCCACGAGGCCATGCAGAAGCACGGCACGATCTTCTTCGACCATGCCCTCAACCCAGTCCAGCCCGAGGAAGGGCAATGGTTCTGCGAGTACGAAATTTTCCTCGGCTTCGGCGGCGAGGAGCTTGTCCGGGAAGGGGCGATCGTCGAATACCTGGGCGTGTCGCTCACCTACGTGCTCGACGGCGACCGCTTTGTCGAGCGGCCGTCACACCGCGTCCAGACAGAGTACTCCGACACTGACCGCGAACCCGTAGGTGATGCCCTAATCCGGCAGGCATGACTCCCGGCCCGGGCCGGAGGTAGCGGCCCGGACCTTTTCCCCTCACTCAACGCACCTCGAAAGGAACGACCATGACCACCACCCAAGCCACCGCTGAAGCCCTGCAGTACCTCCCGCTGCACGCGCTGCGCATCGACGAACTCAACGCCCGCAAGGCCGAGCCGACCGACAGCGAGATCGACGAACTGGCCAGCCTGATCGCCTCGCAGGGACTGCTCCAGAACCTCACCGTGATCGCCTACGACCAGTCCCGGCGCGAGAAAGGCAAGGGCAAGCGCAAGGCCCAGGACTGCACCCACGGCGTGATCGCCGGCGGCCGTCGCCTGCGCGCGCTGCAGCGACTGGCACAGCGCGGCGTGCTGCCCGCCGATGAACAGATTCTGTGCAACGTAGTGCCGGTCGAGCAGGCCAGGGCGATCAGCGTGGCGGAGAACTCGGGCCGCGCCGATATGAGCGTGGTCGACACCATTGTCGCCTTCGCCGACATGGTGAAGGACGGGGCCAGCGTCGAGGAAATCGCCGTGGCCTTCGGCATCGCGCCGATCACGGTCCGGCGTCGCTTGAAGCTGGCCAACGTGTCGCCGCGTCTGTTCGACCTGTTCCGCGCGGGCGAGATCGAACTCGATCAACTCCAGGCGCTCGCCCTTACGGACGACCACGCCCGGCAGGAAGCTGCGTGGGATGGCACGCCCGCGCATTCCCGGTATGCACACGTTCTGCACCGCCTCATTGTCGGCGACGGGGTGCCCGCCAGACTGGTGCGCTTTGTCGGCCTGGATGCCTACGAGCAGGCGGGTGGCGTGGTGCTGCGCGACCTGTTCTCCGGCGAAGGGGAGAGCGGCGTGGTGCAGGACGGCGCCCTGGTGCATTCCCTGGCCGTTGCTAAGATGGAACTGACCGCCGAGCAACTTCGCGCCGAGGGCCTGTCGTGGGTAGAGGTGCGGCCGATATTCGATTATTCGGACCGGCAGGATTTCATGCGCGCGCCCACCGCGAAGCGGGCCGCGACCGAGGACGAGGCGAAGGCGCTGGCCAACATGGAGACGCAGCAGGACGCGCTCGGCCAGCAGATCGAAGCGCTGTACGAGAGCGACGAGGACGGCGAGGACGCCGAGATCACGGCGAAGATTGACGTCCTGGAGCAGCAGCAGAACGAACTCGCGGAACAGCGGGACGCCATCGAGGACGCGCTGCGCGTGACCGTCCCGGAGGCTGCGGCGCTGGCCGGGGCGGTGATCTACGTGACTGACAGCGGGCAGGTCGGCGTCGAGCGCCACCTGATTCGCAAGGCGGACCAGAAGGCGGCGAAGCAGGCCGTGGCGACGTTCGCCGCCGAGCAAGGGCAGGGGAGTGCGGCTGATGCCGAGGAAGGCAGCGGCCTGTCCGAAGCGCTGACGCGGCAGTTGACGGCACATCGCACCCGCGCCCTGCAGGCGGCGATGATCGACCAACACCAGATCGCCCTGGCTGCGCTCGCGCATCCGATGATCCTGGACATGCTCTACGACCGGGGCGACACGTGGAACGCTCCGAGGTCGGCCCTGGCGGTGAACGCCAAGGGTTGCGAGGGCCAACTGCGGGCCGTCGCCAGCGACTTGGGCGAGAGCCGCGCGGAGCAGGCTGTGGCCGCCGCGATCGAGGCCGCCGTGGGCGACCTCCCGAAGAACGCGGCCGACCTGCTTCCCTGGCTGCTCCAGCAGCCGCAGGACACCCTGGTCAAGCTGCTGGCTCTGTGCGCCTCGCTGACCATCGACGCCATCAGCGGCAACGGCGGCGCACACGCGGCCGACCCTCTGGCCAAGGCGGTCGGTCTGGACATGGCCGACTGGTGGCAAGCCACCGGTCCCGGCTACCTCTCCCGGGTGCCGAAGGCGCTGATCGTCGAGGCGGTGACGGATGCCGGCATGGCCAAGGACGCCCAGGCCCTCGCCAAACTCAAGAAGGGCGAGGCCGTGGAGCGAGCCGCCGCGTTGCTGGACGGCAAGCGCTGGCTGCCTAGCGTACTGCGCTAAGCGCGCGAGGGGAGGGCGTTGCCCTCTCGCCCACGCCGGCCGGCCCGTTTCACGGGCCGGCGCTCTCCAGGGCTTCGCCCCGGCCGCGAGGCCGCCCCACATTTGCGCGCTACTCGCGGGAGTGGCCGGAGGCAGACGTACCTTATGTGCGCCTCTGCAATCAACGCGCAGGGCGCGTCGGCCGGCTTCGCCGGCGGCCTCTACAGACTTGGATGCTGAGTCGCAGGCCCGCCGGGCGGGCCGTCTTAGCGCTAGTCGCGTTCCCCACCGGGCACGGCGTGGATTGTGCAATCCATACCGTGGCCGGGGACAACCCGTCCTCTGCAACGCGTGGGCTTGCCGGACGGGTTGTCCCCCGGTTCCCCCGTGGATAACGCGATGTCGTGAGCTGATCGAGCGCTAGCCGCATAACTCGTTTCGTTCGCTTGAAAATTTCAAGAAACGGCGGAGTGGTGTTGCTATTGCAGGATAGGCTGTCGCCGGTACTTGCAATGCCTTCGGCATTGCTCTAGGCTGCGCGTAGCGCGCTCAGCTGTGTGTGACTGCATGAACACCCCTCGTAAACGACCAACCCAAATCACGACTGACCTACAGGGCTTGAAGGAGCCCTGGATGGCCTGGTGCGCGGCGAACGGCGTCACCCCCAGTGAAGCAATGCGGCAAATCGTCTCCAAGCTGACCATGCCTAGTGCGACGGCTGCGGCCAGCGCGCCTAGCGTTCCCACCGCGAGCGAAGTGCGGCGGCCGCCGGGGCCGGGGAGGGCACGAAGGGAGATTCGCCTCACGGAAGATGAAGACTCCCTGGTCAGGCAACACGCGGCATCCACGGGCTACTCGGTCCAGCGTTGGATCGTCGCTCTGATTCGCGGTCAGCTCCGCAAGTCTCCCGACTTCGGGCAGCGAGAGCTCGAGGCGCTCGGTGAGTCGAACTACCAATTGCTGTCGATCGGCCGGAACCTCAATCAGATCGCCCGTGCCCTCAATGCGAATCCTGGGAGTAGGGCGGCCTACAACGAGGAGATCATCCACCAACTGCGCCAGTACATCGAGCGCCACACAAAGCTGGCTGCGCAGCTCATCGAGGCAAGCACACAACGCTGGCTCTGAAATGCCCAAGGCTCCGAAAACATACGTCGATGGCCTCCTGGTGAACTGGGCGGAACGCTGGGATTGGTCGCCCCAGCACCGCGTCGTTCCGAACAAGAAGACGCCGGCCGGCTTATGGCTGCGGCCAGCGGAATACACTCGTCCTTCGGTAACGCCGCTAGACGCACGCCGCAACCTCGCGGGGTTTGCGCGCAAGGTCCCGCAGGTGATGGTGAAGATCAGCGGGGGAGGGAAGGGGATGCGGCGGATTGTGGCGCATCTCGACTACATCACGCGAAACGGGCAGCTCCGCCTCGAGGACGAACGTGGGGACGTGGCGAACGGGAGGGCAGACGTTCACGATCTCGCGGCGGTATGGGCGCAGGGGCGATTTCCGATTCCCGACGAAAGCACTCGGCGTGAGTCCTTTCACATCGTTCTTTCAATGCCGGAAGGGACCGAGGCGAACGGCGTCCTTAAGGCTGCACGTCGGTTTGCGGCTGCGCAGTTCGGGGAAAACTTCCAATACGCGATGGCGTTGCACACGTTCGCCACCGACCCGGATCCGAAGCCGTCCCGGCACCCGCATGTGCACCTGGTGGTGAAGGCGCAAGGACGCGACGGGATCAGGCTCAACCCACGGAAGGCGGACCTGCAAGACTGGCGTGAGGGCTTTGCCGCCGCTTTGCGCGAACACGGCATTGAGGCAATAGCGACGCGTCGACGGGGTCGCCTGCAACGCGAGAAAGGCGAGAGCCAGGCCGTTCGCCACCTCAAGGGGAGGGGAGTGACACCCAAACGGCTGGCGACCGAGGCCACTCAGCCGAAGGCGGTCGCGCGAGCGCGTGACAATGCATTGCGCGCGAAGAAGGATTTCGGCGCAATTGCGCGGGCGCTGGCTGCCTCCGAGGACCGTGCCGATCGCGCGCTTGCACTCGATCTGGTGAAGCGTCTGAAGGAACTGAACGAACCGACGAGGACCGCGGATCGCCCGACGACACAGGACCGTGCGCGAGGGGAGGGCGGTAAGGCTCGGTCCGACTAACGGCCGCGGTCCACGTCGAGCGAGCGGGCTGGCGACGGCTGCTCGCGCGCAGGCCGGCCGAGCACCTGGCCGTTGTCGAGGCGGCGCACGATCTCGGAGTGCGCTTGTTTCAGATAGTGCGCCTGTGCCTTTTCGTTGTCCGGGTACTTCTCTTTGTAGGTCTCCCGAACGCCGTGAAGCACCGCATAGGCGTCGCGTAGCTCCGGATGCCGGCGTAATGCCTCGGCTTCGGACAACTGCTCAAATGCGATTGCACGGGAAGGGCGCACAGCTTGCGTGAAGATCCGCTTCAGTCCGGCCATGTCGCCGCGCATGCTGTCAGCACACGCCTTGTTCCACTGGTCTTTGCTGTTGTCGATTTTCGCGTTGTCCAGGTCGTAGCCGACCTGGCGCGCGAGTTGGGCCATGAATTCCCGCGTTGCCCGACCATTCCCTTCTCGGAACGGGTGCAAAGCGTTCCAGTCGCCGTAGTGCTCGGCGAACCGCTCCACGAAGGCGGCCTTGTCAAGGCCGCGCAGGAAGCTTTCCTTCGCCAGCCGGCCCGTCATGCGCGCCGCCTCGGTTGCGATGAACTCGGGGCGTGCGAACTGGCTGTTCACCTTCGCGATGTCGACCGTGCGCAGCTGACCTGCCCACTCGTACACATCTTGGAAGATATAGCGATGGACTTCCTGAAGCTGCTGCAGATCGAACTTCCCAGAACTCGGCTTTTCACGCAGCTCGGCAATGCGAGCTGCGGACTGCTCATAGTCGAACGCGCGCACGGCCTGCTCGTCGCGCAGTCCGGGAATGTTCTTGAGGACGCTGGTGCCCTGGTAGAAGTATGAGTCCCAGGCTCGTGATACGTCAGGCGGCACGATCCGTCTTGCGCTCGAGCTCACGTGCGCGATTGAGCGAATTGGTTCTCAGCTGATCGAACGACAGATCTCCGCGCACGGCACGCGCCGCGTCGCGAGCGAATTCTTCACTGGGCTCAAAACCCTCGACGCGACAGTTCGCGATCGCTTGCTTCATATTCCACCGGCGTTGTTCTTGACTCGGCATCTTGAACTCCTTTGCGATCAACGACTTGACACCCGAATTATACCAGCGGTCCCGCTCTCTGAGGGCGCTTTGCTCTTGACGGATGGCAGGCCACTATGGCTGGTCGTCGCCTGGCTGCAGCTGCGCCCGCAGCTCCGCCGTGGTCAATGCAACCCGGGGCGCGAACTCGCCGAGGATCTGCGCCTTCAAGGCCGATTCGGGCATGAGGGCGAACAGCGGGCGGGCCCGCGCGACGGACGCTGCCCGGCCCTCGGCGCTGGACATGGCCAGCCCCTGGGCCAGGGTTTCCAGGAGGAATACCGAAAGGGGCAGGGCGCGGGCGACCTCCCGCTCGAAAGCCTCGGCGCTGTTGGCGCGAACGAAGGAATCCGGATCGTGCTCGGGCGGCAGGAACAGGAACTTGGCCCCGCGCTCGTCGGACACTAGCGGCAGCGCCGCCTCCAGGGCGCGCGCCGCGGCTTTCCGCCCGGCGGTGTCGCCATCGAAGCTGAACACCAGCTGGTGTGCCTGCTGGAACAGCTTGCGCATGTGCTGCGCGGTGCAGGCTGTTCCCAGGGTGGCCACGGCCTGCGGCACACCGTGCTGTGCCAGGGCGATGACGTCCATGTAGCCCTCGACCACCAGCGCGTAGCCGGCGCGCTGGATGGCCTTCCGCGCCTCGAACAAGCCGTAGAGTTCCTCGCCCTTGTGGAACAGTGCGCTTTCGGGCGAGTTGATGTACTTAGGCTCGCCCTTGTCGAGCACGCGCCCGCCGAAGCCGATTAGGTCTCCGCGGGCGTTGCGGATCGGAAAAACAATGCGGTCACGCAGCCGGTCGAAGCGGCGTGCGCCGGGAGCGCGCGTGGTGCCTGCCGCCTTGATGGTGGCGCGCTGTGCGTCGCGTGCCACCACCAGGCCGCTGCGCACCAAGACTTCGTCCGAATACTTGCGAAAGGCCGTGGCAAGCGCCTGGCGCTCGTCGGGCGCGTAGCCCAAGTGGTAGCGTGCAGCGACTTCGCCTGTCAGCCCGCGCCGGCGCAGGTAGTCGACGGCTCGTGCGCTGCACTTCAGGCGTTGCTGGTAGAAGCTCTCTGCCTGCAGCATCACCTCGCGCAGGACCTGATCCTGTGCGCGCGCCTGCTGCGCCTGGCGCGCCTGCTGCGGGCTGCGGTCGACCTCTGGGACGGCCAGGCCCGCGCGGCCGGCAAGATCGCGTACCGCGTCGACGAAGCCTACGCCCTCGGCCTCCATCAGGAACCCCAGGGCGCTGCCGTGTGCGCCGCAGCCGAAGCAGTGGAAGAACTGCTTCGCAGGGCTGACCGTGAAGGACGGCGTCTTTTCCTCGTGGAAAGGGCAAAGTCCCAGGTAGTTGGAGCCGGACCTCTTCAGTGTCACCCGCCGGCCGACGACGTCGACTACGTCGGTGCGGGCCAGCAGCTCCTGGATGAAGGTCGGGGGGATCATTCGTTGGTAATCGACTTGGCTTGACGGTTGAGGGGCCGCACAACCGCCAACCAAACAATTCGTGCATCTTTACTTCGCAGGAAGATCTTCCAGGGAATCGCCCTTTCAAGGACGTTACACAATTTTACATAAGATGTATATGCTTCGTTTCCGATCCTGGACCGGTTACAGCTCCTCAAGCCACTTGCCGGCAACGTATGCAGCCACCGAAAGAATCAAAACCCCTGCGAGCATCACCCAGGCATGCGCATACCACGGCAACTGATTCCCGCCGAATTGACTCAGATCGAAGCCCGCTTCGTTCACCGGATTGTCGGCCCGGTAAATGAGTAGCGGCGCTGCAACAGTTAATGCCGCCGGCGCCAGGAGCGGAAACACACGAAATATGGACCATTGTCTCAACCACACCAACAATGCCGCGATCACGACCCAGGCGATCGCAAGTTCGCCCATGGTTTCCAGGGTGTCCAGATTAATTCCCCAACTCGCCGCGAGTGCTTTGAGCTTGAAGTACACATATGCAATAACCAACGCCATGACGATCGCGAGAAGAATCGCCATGTCCGCATCGCCGCGGCTCCTCTTTTGCATGTTCTCTCCACTCATGTAACGGACTTTTTTCAATTTCGCTCGGCGTGCCGAAGGCTACTTGCTGTGCGGATGCGCACAGCCCGCCGCGTGTTGCGCGTCGAGATCCGCGAACCAGGCCGTCGCATACGCATTGCATTGGGCCGCCGTCCACGGCGATCCCTTGCCCACCGCTCCTCGAGGCCCCACACAGGCCACAGCCGCCGCCGCCGCGCGCGTCTCTCCCTTCCCGTCGGCCATCATCGAGAAACCCGTCCTGTAGACGGGATCCCACATCAGCGGCGGCGTCACGAACATGCTTCCAGGGCCCCAAGCCTTCTCGAACTTGGCCATCAACGCATCGGAACGCGGCATCCTGCCGCACGTGCCCGCATCCGCAGAGGCCACGGCCGGCGTGGCCAAGGCGGCGGCGAGTGCCGCGACAACGATGGTGGTGACTCTCATGGCTTCTCCCGAACAGTGGTTTGCGATGCCCCAAATGTAGCGCGTCGCGCGCTACTGTGCAAGCGTCCACGACAGCCGCGCAGGGCGCGGCACCTGGATTGGCCTGGTCCCTGGCGGCGGGTTTTCAGACTAGGCATGCAGGGCATGCCGGCGACGGCCCGGACAGGTTGCCAGAGCCGGGCCAGAACGTTCCTGCCTTACCCGCGCGAGAACAGCCGCAGCAAGCCGCTGCGGGCATTGCCGTGCCGCGCTGGCTTGCGGCTCACCGCCGCGCTGCTGTCGGCCTTGGGGCTGGACGCGGCATCGAGCGAGTCGAGCGCTGCAAAGAAGTCGCCGATCAGCTCGCTGATGCGTTCATCGGTCCACCCGTCGTCCCCGGCCGCTGACAGCCCGCATTCCATGGTTTCCTGCACCGTTCCCATCACGCACTCCCCTGTTCAACCTCAACGTTATGCGGCAGCTCGCCCGCCGGCTGTGTTCTCCGGCGCCGGTCGATATTTGCTTCCGCGTTCACCGACTCGACAAGCCATTCGGCATGCGCGATCCACTCGACGCCCCCGGGCAGGCTGTTGCCCGCCTCCGCGATCGCCGCGATCATCTTCAAGCGCTCTTCCGGGGAAAGCCGATCGCCGAAGCGGCCGCCGGCGATCAAAGTGATGGACTTGAAGCACGCGTTTGCAGCGCGCAACGTCCGCCGCTCGATAGGTTCGTGTCTGCTCATGCTCGCCGCAGCCGTCCCGTGAAATCCGGCTTCCCGGCCTTGTCGGGAAACGTCGTCTTGCAGCCTTCCTTGTACCTGCTGCAGCCCCAAAACTTGCCCTTTGTGCCCGTGATCGAGCGGAGCGTCCCTTGGCGGCAGGCGACGCACTTGTAGACGGGCTGTGGCGTCAGATCCGGCTTGCCCAGCTTGTCGTCGAACCGCGCTGCGCACTTCGGTTCGGCGTTCCAGTTCGAGCAAAACCAGAAGATGCCCCTCTCGCCGACCTTGCGCCGGAGCTGCCCGCTCTTGCAGGTCGGGCAGGCGATCGCTACCAGCTGCGGCTTCCCATTGACATCCTGGAATCGCGCGTCGCACTTTGCGCCTTCTCGATTCCAGTTGCTGCAGTACCAGAATGCGCCCTTCTCGGCGTCCTTGCGCTTGAGCGTTCCGCTCTTGCACTTCGGACACGCGATCGCGCCGGCGGCGCGCGGCAGATTCATCGCCAGGCCTTCGGCTCGGCGCACGACATCCGTGATCCAAGCGACTGTGTCACCGATGAATTGGTCGTAGGTGATCTCGTTTCTTGCCACGCGATCCAGCTTGGCCTTGAAGAGGCCCGCCTGCGCTGGCTCCTTCACATCCATCGGCAAGGCGTCGATCAGCGTGCGCGCCGTCGCCGACGCCATGAGCTTTTTGGACCCAGCCTTGAGCGGCACGATTAGCTCGCGATCCTTCAACTCCTGGATGATCCCGGCGCGTGTCGCGGTTGTCCCAATCCCGTCACCGTCCCTCAGACGCTTTCGTGCCTCTTCGTCCGTGACGTACTTGTAGACGTTCATGGTGGCCTCGAGCAACAGCTTGTCGTCGAAGCGCGGCGGTGGCGCGGTCTTTCGGCCTACCTGGTCGCATTTCATGCACAGCGCGAAGTCGCCCTTTGCCATCGCCGGCAGAGTTTGCTTGCCCTCCTCGCTCTCGCCGTCGTCGCTTCCCGCACCGTCTTCGGCCTCAACCTCGGCGAAAACGGCCTTCCACCCCTGTGCGACCGGCGTCTTCCCACTCGCCGCGAACCGTTCGCCGTCGAGGTCGACGTCGACGCTGGTTTGCATGTACTCGAACGGTGCGGCGAACTGCGCGAGATATGACCGCACGACCAGGTCGTACACGTTGCGCTCGATCTCCGTCCAGGCCTGCGTGTTCACAGGGATCTCAGGCACGGTGGGGACGATCCCGTGATGCGGCGTGCCCTCCATCTTCTTGTCGTCGAACGCGTCCGACTTGCGTGTCGGGTCCACGATCGGGCCCAACCCAACCAGGTCCGGCCGCAGCTTGAAGACGGCCGCGAGGATCGTCGATGCTTCTCGATGTTGCGCTTCCGACAGATACCGGTTGTCGCTGCGCGGATAGGTAGTCACCTTGTACGACTCGTACAGCTTCTGGCCCGCCTCGAGGACCTGCTGACCTGTGTACCCGTAGCGCTTGAAGCCCTCGATCTGCAGCTCGTTCATCGACAGCGGTAGCGGAGGTTTCTGCTCCCTCTTGGTCTTCGTGTATTCGACGATCGTCCCCGGTTTCCCCGAGAGGCGGGTCGCAAGCGCCGCCGCCACGTCGACGTCGACCAACCGCCCCGATTCGTCCAACCCTCGCTGATCGTCCTTCGGCCGCCAGGTGGCGTTGAACGTGCCGTGCGAATGCCTCAGTCGTGCGATCAACACGTAGAACGGAACCGACTTGAAATTTTCAATTGCGCGGTCGCGCTCCCGCACGATGTACAACAGCGGTGTCTGTACGCTGCCAACCGGGAGCACGCCCCCGAAGCCGAGCTCGCGGCCGCGCAACGTCATTGCGCGGGTGCAGTTCAGGCCGAACAGCCAATCGTAGTGACTCCGCGCGAGGCCCCACCGATACCAACCGCGAAACAAGGGTTCGCCGTTGTCCCGCAGCGCGGCCAACGCCTGCTTCACTTTCGTCTCGTTGTAGTCGTTCACCAGCACCCGCTTCACGGGCTTGCGGTTGCCGTAGTACATCAACGCTTCATCGACCAGGACCTGGCCCTCCTCGTCAGGATCGCCGAGGTGGACCACCTCGTCGACCTCGCTGAGAAGCTCGGCCATCTTCTCGAGGCGGGCCCTCTTCCCTTCCTTCGGAAGAATCGCCCACTCCACCGGGACGATCGGCAGGTCCGACTTGCGCCAGACCTTGCGACCGCTACTTGTCGTCGGCACGGTGGCTGGCAGGTAATGGTCAGGCATCGCTTGCTCGAACGCGTGCCCATCCAGCCATACGAACCAGTTCTCGCCTACACGATTGTGGGTCAGTCCCCTACTGTCCCAGGGGGACTGGGCCGGCCCGAGCGCCTTTGCGACAGCCTCGGCAAGGCTCTTCTTCTCCGCGACCCAAAGCCGGCCCGACATCTCAGCTCCTTCCGCCTCGCGACCGCTCGGCCGTGCGGGTCGTTTCACGCACGATCTCCGGCCGGAATTCCGACCGCATCGCGTGGCGGTCGTAGACACGTACCAACGGCTCGACGTCCGCCTTCCGCGACGCGTCCCCGACCTTTTCCCGCACTTCGTCACGCAGCGAGTCCAAACGACGCAGATCCCACGCATTGCGGTTCGTGGTGATCTCCTTCACGCCGACGATCTCCCCACGCTCGTTGCGCTCCTTGGTCTTGACCGTCACCGGCTTTCGCCCTTGGTAAGCGACAGCGATCTCGTCGCCGACCGTTGCCCCGCCCTCTTCCATCGCACGCGGCAAATCGACGCCCCAGACAGTCTTCTCCCCGCCTTCGGTCTGCAGCTTGATGAAGTAGCTGCCCTCGTTGTCCACCTTGTGCTCGTAGGGCGCGGCGCCGTGCTCGAGGATCTTGCCGACGTAGACGCGGCTCGTCTGAAAACGCTCCGCCGCCAAGTCTGTGGCCAAGTTGATCGCCTTCTCGGAATCCCCGCGGGCCCGCATGTAGACCTGCAGCGCGGCGAGCGCGGCCTGCTGCCGATCGGAAAGGCCTCCTTGATGCTCATCGACCACAGCAGTGCGTTCAGGCGGCGCCTGCCGATCGCGGGCAGGGCTTGCCGCATTCGGTTCCGCTCGCGTTGCCAAGGCGGCTTCGCGCCGGCGCTCGTCGCCACGTTCGACGGCATTCGCGCCCCTATCCCCCGCGCGCTTGGTCTCCTCGAGGCGCTCCGCCAGCCGCGCCAGGTCGACGTCGCGCGGCTCGAAGCCACGCACCTCGAGGCCGCGCAGGCGGGCCTCGAACCAGGCCTCCCGCTGGAACTCCGGACTGCCCTTCACGCGGATCGACTTCCACCCCTTCGCTACCGCGAGTTGCACCATGGCGTGCGCGACGTCTGCATCGTTGTGCTGCGTCACCAGCCGCTTGCCACGATCCTCGAACGCGAGCGTTTGCGCGTCGTCGCGAAAGTGAAAGCGGTTGTCGACCTGCAGGAATCGCCTCCGGAGCGACTCGGGAACGGCAGAGCCATCCTCCCGACGCGCGTCATGCTCTTGATGCTCGCTGCCCTTTGGCGGCGCCGCCGGCACCTCGCCGATCGCTCGCGCGTTCTCCGCGACTTCGGTCGGCACACCGCTCTCCCCGAGGCCCATTTCGTTGCGCGCCATTTCCCGGTCGACCTGGCGACGCCGCCGAAGGCGCGCGGAGGTGATCTCGTCCAGCTCCCGTTCCGGGCCCTGCTCAACCTCGTTCTCCTGGCCGACCTCCGCGGCCTGCTGAGCCTCGGCTGCGGCCAGCGGCGCGCGCTGCACTTCTGCACGCACCGCGCGTTCCGCCGCCTCGTATCGCTCGGCCCCCTCGGGGTGCCGGAACTGATACAGGTACGTGTCGTGCGGCTCTGCAGTGAACGCACCGTCCAGCAGCAATTGGCTGTCCGTGATGGCGGCATAAGCTCCTGGGCCGTGGACCTTCCCGAAATCGCTGTGCCGCAGTTCCGCGAGCGACTGCATAGCACGGTCCGCATCGTCGAACTCGTGGGCGCTGACCGTTACCCCGTCTCGCCCTACCAGCGCAACGCGGAAGCGCGGCTCCTGGCCTGTTCCGTCATTCTCATGAACTGATTCCATGGCCGGCCTCCCTTAACGGTCCCGCGACGTCGCCGCGTCGCGCGTGGCGGCGTGCTGCGTCGTGCGCTGCTCGAAGCCGCGGTTCTTCGCATCGCGGTACTTCTCGATCATTGCGTCCTTCACGGCGTCGAGCTGCTTGTTGAACGTTTCGAGAGCCTTGCCCTTGAACTGCTCGGCGGCGCCCTTCTTGATGCGATGGACCATCTCGTCAATGGCTGCTCGTTGCGGGTCGTAGAAGTAGGCCCGGCCCTGCGCGCCTTCGTAGCGGATGGTCAGACTCGCATCGTTGAGCTTGTTCGCGTCGTGCCGCTTTTGCATGTTCTCGGTGGTATAGAAATCCACCTGGTCACGCCGGTGCACGACGGCGCTTTGCGTGCCGACCTTCTGCACGACGAACTCCGCGTCCGCGAAGACCTGTCCGTTGTAGCGCCCGTTCTCGCGGGCTGCGCTCAGCTCGACGCTTGCGCCCCACCGCGCTTGCGCTTCCTGCAACAGTGTTCGCGGGATCTGCTTGATATCGTGCAGGCGCTTGCCGGGTGCGCGACTGGTTTGCGCTTCCTGGTTGCTATTCGCAGCTTGGGTTTCCATGGTGCCGCTCTCCTTTGAAAAATGCCCGTACTTCTAGACGGGCGGGTTGGGGATCAATCCTCGTAAAGGGCATGGATGTTGATGCCGCTGCCGCCGGCGCTCGCGCCAGTCGCGGCCACCACGGCGCGCCCGCATACCTCGGGCCCGTCGACCACGTCGGCGTCGTCAGGCGCCGCTTCGTCGCCCGACAACACCTCGTCATCCGGCAGCAAGTCGTCCAACACCGAAACTGTGTCGTCCGCGGACTCGCTCGCGTCTTCGATAACACCGCCGGGCTCGGCTTCGCCGAACGCGAACGCGGTCGCGCCTTCCGGCGCCTCCCCGATCTCTCCGGTGTTGGCGTCGGCCCAGTCGAGCTGCGCGAAGAAGCTGTCGACGAGCTCGGCGACGTTCTCGTCGCTCGGCTCGTCGGGATCGTCCAGCGGTGCCGTGCCACTCAGATCGGTGGCCAGCTTGTTGATGTCGATTTCGTCACCGACCTTCGCCACGCGCGTCCGGTTCTCGACCTTCGCCTTGTAGCCGTCGACGTCGAGCGTCGGCACCGGCGCGGACAGCTCCTTGCGCACAAAGGCCGCCTCCTCGAGCTCCCGCTGGCCAGGCAACCTCTTGCCAAGCGCGCGCAGGAAAGGGCTTACCGCCTTGAGCCGATCGATGAAGACGGGCGTCTCGTAGTAGCGAGACTTGTCGCACATGATCGGCTTGGCGTTTTCAAGAATGACGATTTCTTTGCCCTGGTCGAGCTCTTTCAGCTCTTGCGGAAGCATTAGCGCGCGTCGCTGGTCGGACACGTTCTCGCTGCTCGACGGGTTGCCCCCGCCGAGCAGCCCACGCGACCGGCTGACTCCGGTCGATACC
>JAJYBQ010000203.1 GCA_021778935.1 Pseudomonadota bacterium
ACCACCCGATCCACTTCCGCGCGAAGCGCGGCGACCACCTCCGAAGGCGCGACCGGCACCGCGAGCACGAGCTGAGCAGGCTTGCGCCGCCGCACGGACGTCAACGCGGCACGCATCGTCGTGCCGGTTGCGATGCCGTCGTCGACCACGATCGCGCTTCGCCCCATCGCCGATAGCGGGGTGCGGTGCGCGAGGTATACCCGGCGACGTCGTTCGATTTCCAGCAACTGTCGCTTCGCTTCGGCATCGATGTACGAGCGATCGACGCCGGTTTCCTGTTGCACCTCGGCGTCGACGACCACCTCCGGATGCTTGCCGTCGACGACCGCGGCAACGGCAAGCTCCGGCTGCCACGGAACGCCGATCTTGCGCACGAGCAGCAGGTCCAAGGGGGCGTGCAGGCTGCGTGCGATCTCCGCCGCCACCGGAACCCCGCCGCGCGGCAAGGCGAACACCACCGGCGACGGCAGTGGAATCGTCGCGAGTTCGCGCGCCAGGAGTCGCCCGGCTTCCGCACGGTCCGCAAAGCGCGCGCTCATGGCATGCGCCCTTCCGGCGCCCGCGCGGGATGCGCCAGATGGTCGAGGAACCATTGCCCGGCAAGGTCCGCGACGGTCTCGAGCGCACCCGGCTCTTCGAACAGATGGGTCGCTCTGGGCACGATCGCCAGGCGCTTCTCGCAGGTCAACCGATCGGCGGCCTCGCGGTTCCAGCGCAAGACCTCACGGTCGCGCTCGCCGACGATGAGCAACGTGGGGGCGCGCACCTTGGCGAGCTGATCGGCCGCAAGGTCCGGTCTTCCTCCGCGCGACACCAGGGCCGCCACCCGGTCCGGTCGGGCCGCCGCCGCCCGGAGCGCGGCGGCTGCACCCGTGCTGGCCCCGAACAGTCCGATCGGCAGGCCCGCGATCGCCTCCCGCCCCGCGATCCACGCCAGCGCCTCGAGCAGGCGGGATGCCAGCAGGTGGATGTCGAACACGTTGCCAACCGCACTGCCCTCGCGTTCGGTCAGGAGATCGAAGAGCAATGTTCCGAGTCCCACCTCCTGGAGCGCCTGCGCGACCACCGCATTGCGGGGGCTGAAGCGGCTGCTGCCGCTGCCATGGACGAATACGACCAGACCCCGATCCGCCGGCCGGGCGGCCAGGATTCCCGGCAGATGCATCGGGCCGATCCGTACCTCTTCGTCCGCTTGGCGCATGCCAAATCTCTCTGCGTACCCACCGGGCCACTATGCACCTGCGCATGGCCTCGTGGAGTGGACCGGATTACGCCGCATCAAATGCCCGTGCGATTGATTCCCGACGAACCGCGGGTCCCGCCCGCTGCGCATGCACCCTGACCTCCCGCAAACCGCAGTGCAGCATCCCGGAGTAGCGTGGTCCAAGGTGCTGCGACGCGGAAATCCGGCGTTCCGCCGCGCCGCCCCGAGGCGAACCGCGATGCCACGAAGCTCCCCCACCGGCGAAATCCGTCTTGCATACAAGCTGCTGGTGAACGACCGCACGAAATTCGCGGCGCTGCTGCTCGGTATCACGTTCGCCGTATTCCTGATCGTGATGATGATGTCGATGTTTTCCGGCATCCTGCAACGTTCGTCCGCGACGGTCATCAACATCGGGGCCAAGATGTGGGTGATGGATCCGGCGGTGACCACCCCCGCCAACAGCATTCCGATGCCCGATTACGTACTGGACTCGGTGCGCAGCATCGCCGGCGTGCGCTACGCCGTTCCGCTGTACTCGGGCATCGGCGTGGTGAAGCTCCCGGACGGCACCTTCCAGGCCGCGAGCGTGGTCGGACTCGACGATACGAGCCTGCTCGGGCATCCGCATCTGATCGAAGGCAAGATCGACGACATCTACGCCGAGAATGGCTTCATCGTCGTCCGCGACGCCGACTACGGCAAACTCGGAAGCCCGGGCCTCGGCGCCGAATTCGAGATCAACAATCACCGCGCCGTGATCGTCGGCACCGCCAAAGTGGCGATCAGCACCCTGTTCGGGATCCCGACGCTCTACACCACCTACAACCGGGCGATCCAGTACCTTCCGCAAACGCAGTTCACGACCTCCTACGTACTCGTCGACCCGAAGACACCGGCGGACATCCCCCACATCAAGGAGGAGGTGCAGCGCCTTGGCTATCTTGCGCTCACCGACCGCGAGTTCATCGACCGGACCTCGCACTGGTACGAGTTCCACACCGGCCTGGGGATGAACATCCTCATCATGACCTTCGTCAGCTTCCTGGTCGGCCTGTCCATTTCCGGCCAGACGTTCTATACGTTCATCATCGAGAACCTCGAGCGCTTCGGCGCGCTGAAGGCGATCGGCGCCAAGGGCCGCGAACTGGTGCTCATGATCCTCTTCCAGTCGATGTTCACCGGTCTCACCGGATATGGCCTCGGCGTCGGCCTTTGTTCGGCGATGATCACGCTGGCCAAGGCGCGGATGCCGGACTACGCGGCAATGATGAATTTCCGCGCGCTGGCGTCGGCATTCGCCATGGTTCTGGTCATCGCCGCGGTCTCGAGCACCATCGGCGTGCGGCGCGTGCTTCGAATCGAACCCTTCGACATCTTCCGGAGCTAGCCCATGGCGCCGGATTCCCTTGCGAACACCATCGGGCCGACGAGTCCCGGCAGCGCGGCGCCGGCGGCGGGCAACGCCATCGTCGTTCAAGGCGTGAGCAAATGGTTCGGCACCGGCGAAGCGCGGACGCGCGCATTGCAAAACGTGAGCTTCGAAGCCCGGTTCGGCGAGATGCTCTATATCGTGGGGCCATCCGGGAGCGGGAAGACCACCTTGCTGTCGGTCATCTCCGGCATTCTTCGCCCCGACGAAGGACGCGTCCTCGTGAAGGGCCAGGCGATCTGGGACATGTCGGCCGATCGGATCGCCGAATTCCGCCTGCAGACGATCGGCTTCGTTTTTCAGGACTATCACCTCTTTCCCCGCCTGACGACCGTCGAAAATGTCGCGATTCCGCTGATCCTGAGGCGGCGCGACTGGAATGAATCGATCGCCGAAGCAATGCGCTACCTCCGGATCGTCGGACTGGCCGACCGTGCCGATCTTCCGCCAATGAAACTCTCCGGCGGCGAACAGCAGCGCGTGGCCATCGCGCGCGCCATCGTGAGCCAGCCCGACCTGCTCATCCTCGACGAGCCCACGGCATCCCTGGACGGCGATACGGGGCGCGCGATCGTCGATTTCGTGCGCAGGGAGATCCTCAACCAGACGCGCAGCATCGTGATCGTGACCCACGACGCCCGCATCTACGAATTCGCAAACCGCATCCTGCGCATGGAGGATGGGCAACTCAAAGGTGTCGAAGATGGCGATTCGATTGTCGGGGACTAGGCTGATATTCGTGCTCGCCGCCGCCGGTGTCGTCGCAGGCATCCTCGGCGCGGCGATCTCGAGCCACCGCCAGCCGACCCAGCCGCCGGTGTTCAACCCGGCACAGAACCCGTATCCCCATGGGATCTATGCCAACGGAATCATCGAAAGCGATCAGGCCCACGCCTCGAACGTGAACCTCTATCCGGAGGTCAACGGGACGGTGACCCAGGTCTTCGTGAGCGCCGGACAGTCCGTCAAGCGCGGTGATCCGATCGCCCGGATCGACGACAGCGTGCAGCGGGCGACGGTCGAACAACTCGAATCGCAGGCCCGGGCGGCCAAGGCCATGCTCGATGAACTCAAGGCGCAGCCTCGTCCGGAAGTGCTGCGCGTGGCGCAGGCCCAGCGGGTTGCCGCGGAAGCCGCCGCCAGACAGGCGAGCGATTCGTATGACAAGCAGCGGCGCGCCTACGACATCGACCCCCGCGCGGTCAGCCGCGATGCGCTCGACACCGCGCACGATGCGTGGCGCGTGGCCGATGCGAACCGCAAGACCGCCCTGCGCAACCTCCAGCTGGTGCGCGCGGGGGCGTGGATCTACGACATCCGGAACCAGGAGGCGACCTACCAATCGCTCTTGAAGGCCGCTGCGGCCGCGCGCGCCCTCCTCGCCAAATATCTCCTGGAGGCGCCCGCCGACGGCCGGATCCTGACGGTCAACGTCACGCCGGGAACGTATGTCTCCAGCCAGGGCGTCTACAACCCGTACACCCAGGCGAACAGCGATCCGCTCGTCATTTTTGCCACACCGGCCCAGGCGATGGACGTCCGCTGCTATATCGACGAAATTCTGATCCCGCGGCTGCCGGCCGCCACCGCGATCAAGGCGCTGATGTTCGTCCGGGGAACGAACCGGCGCGTGCCGCTCGAGTTCGTGCGGATCGAGCCGTACGTGCGGCCCAAGATCTCGCTGTCGGACGCACGCCAGGAGCGCGTGGACGTGCGCGT
>JAJYBQ010000204.1 GCA_021778935.1 Pseudomonadota bacterium
GAAAACCGTCCCCCTCTCCCGCGTGCGGGAGAGGGGGAATTTTCTCGTCCTCGTAATCACCGAAAACCGTCCCCCTCTCCCGCGTGCGGGAGAGGGGGAAAACGGCGCACGCATCAAATCGCCGCGAACGCCGCCCGTGCCGCCGCCACCACCTCGGCGATCACCGCGTCGTCGTGCCGGATCGAGGTGAACCCCGCCTCGTAGGCCGACGGCGCCAGATACACCCCCCGGTCGAGCATGGCGTGGAAGAAGCGGTTGAAGCGATCCTTGTCACACGCCATGACCTGCGCGAAGTTCTCCGGCACCGTTGCGCCCGCATACAGGCCGAACATCGTGCCCACGCTGCGCGCGCAGAAGTCCTGCCCCGCCTCGCGCGCCGCCTGCGCCAGCCCGTCGGCAAGCGCGCGGGTGCGCGCGGCGAGGGCGTCGAACACGCCTGGCTGCTCGATCACGTCGAGCGTGGCCTCGCCGCAGGCCACCGCCACCGGGTTCCCCGACAGCGTGCCGGCCTGGTAGACCGCGCCCTGTGGTGCCAGTTTTTCCATGATGTCGCGCCGCCCGCCGAACGCGCCGATCGGCATGCCGCCGCCGATCACCTTGCCCAGGGTGGTCAGGTCCGGCGCAATCCCGTAGATCGCCTGCGCGCCGCCCAACGCCACGCGGAAACCGCTCATCACCTCGTCGAAGATCAGCACCGCGCCATGCTGCGTGCACAGCCGACGCAGGGTCTGCAGGAACTCCGGCGCACCCGGGATCAGGTTCATGTTGCCCGCCACCGGTTCGACGATCACGCAGGCGATCTCCGAGCCCCGGCGCGCGAACGCGTCCTCGACCTGCCGGCTGTCGTTGTAATCGAGCACCAGCGTGTGCTGCGCCGTCTCCGGCGGCACACCCGAAGAACTGGGATTGCCGAATGTCAGCGCGCCCGAACCCGCCTTCACCAGCAGGCTGTCGGCATGGCCGTGATAGCAGCCCTCGAACTTGATCAGCTTGTGGCGGCCGGTGAACCCCCGGGCCAGGCGGATCGCGCTCATCGTCGCCTCGGTGCCCGAGGAAACCAGCCGCACCTGCTCCATCGCCGGCACCATCCGGATGATGCGCTCGGCGAACGCGACCTCCGCCTCGGTCGGCGCACCGAACGACAGGCCGTCACGCGCTGCGCGGGCGATCGCCTCGAGGACGGCGGGATGGCCGTGGCCCGCGATCATCGGCCCCCAGGAACAGATCAGGTCGACATAGCGGCGCCCGGCGGCATCCCAAAAATACGCGCCATCCCCCCTTCGGATGAATCGCGGCGTGCCCCCCACCGAGCGGAACGCCCGAACCGGGGAGTTGACGCCCCCCGGGATGCTGCGCTGCGCGCGGGCGAACAAGACTGCGTTCGCATCGGATCGATCTTCCACCGCCGGCCCCGAAGACATCGTTCTCATTCCCCCATCCGTTCCGATACCCATTGTCGATACCCGCTGTTGCCACCAACTTTGGCGCTTCCTCGGGCTATGATCGCCTTTCCAGTACGGGTATGGTAGCGAAACTCGACCCGCCATCGGCCGGACATCCGACCGCAATTTTTTTTGGACCGAACCAAAGCATGACCACGACCGTCGTAACGCGCACCTGGATGTGCCTGATTTGTGGATGGATCTACGACGAGGCCGCCGGCCTCCCCGATGAAGGAATCGCGTCCGGGACGCGCTGGGAGGAAATTCCGCCGAACTGGGTCTGCCCCGAATGCGGGGCCCGCAAGGAGGATTTCGAGATGATCGAAATCTGATCCGCCCCACATACCGCCTGCGACATGAACCCCGTGGATATCCGCGGCCGCAAGGTGATGGTGATCGACGACTCGAACACCATCCGCCGCAGCGCCGAGATTTTTCTCACGCAAGCCGGGTGCCAGGTCATCCTGGCGCAGAACGGGTTCGAAGCGCTGTCGAAGATCCACGACCATGATCCCGACATCATCTTTTGCGACATTCTCATGCCGCGGCTGGACGGCTATCAGACCTGCGCGCTCATCAAGCGCAGCCCGCGCTACCATGACACGCCGGTGGTCATGCTGTCCTCGAAGGATGGGCTGTTCGACCGGGCGCGCGGCCGCATGGTCGGGTCGGTGGAATATCTGACCAAGCCGTTCACCAAGGAAAGCTTGCTGGCGGTCGTGGGCCGGCACGCGATGCCTCCCGGACCGGCGGCGAATGGCTGACCCGCGCCC
The DNA here is from genome assembly GCA_021778935.1 of Pseudomonadota bacterium. The sequence continues at coordinate 2,216 of JAJYBQ010000204.1, forward strand.
CGCATCCGGCCCGTTCCGCCCGCGCAACCCGCACACGCTTTCGCAGGAGCCTCGAACATGACGATCCAGAAAATCCTTGTCGTGGACGACTCGCCCACCGAACGGTACTTCCTCAACGAACTGCTCACCAAGCACGGGTACGCGGTCACCACGGCGGAAAACGCCGACGACGCGATGGCCCGCATTCCGACGGTCATGCCGGACCTGATCCTGATGGACGTGGTGATGCCCGGCCTCAACGGTTTCCAGTTCACGCGCAACCTCGCGAAGGATCCGGCCACGCAGAATATCCCGATCATCCTGTGCACGAGCAAGAACCAGCAGACCGACCGGATCTGGGGTCTGCGGCAGGGCGCGCGCGACTATGTCACCAAGCCGGTGAAGGCCGAGGAACTGCTCGGCAAGATCGCGGCGCTGGGGTGAACGGAGCGGACGCGGTGTCGCGGATGCAACCCCCCTCCCCCCCGCCCGCTGCCGCCGCTGCGGGAGCAAGGGGATTCGTTCCCCACGCGGGAGATCGGAGCGGGCGGACGTCCCGCGCTGCCGCGCCGCCGGCGCTTCCCGCAACCAGCCCAGCGCAAGCACAAGCGGAAGACGATCGGAAGCTGGCGATCCGCATCGGCACCGACGCCTTCCTGCTCGACATGCTCGGCGCCGGGGAGATCGTGACCGTGCCCGCGGTCACGCCGGTACCCTGGACCCGGCCATGGTTCCGCGGCCTCACCAACGTACGCGGACGGTTGATCGGCGTGATCGATCTGCAGCATCTCGGCGGCGGAGCGCCGCTCGGTCCCGACCAGGCCGGCCAACTCGTCGTGCTCCATCCCGGCATGCGGTACAACGTCGGGCTGCTGGCCACCCGCGCCTTCGGCCTGCGGGCCCGCAACGATCTGACCGGCCGGGAAGATCTGCACGACGACGCTCGTCCCTGGGAAATCGCCGCCTGGCACGACGCCGACGGGACGCGCCTGATCGAGCTCGATCTGCAACGGCTGATGGATTGGGATGCGTTCGTCAACATCGGAATTTGATACGAGGGGAACATTGTGGCGCTCGATTTCGGTTTTCTCCGGAGCAGAAAAAGCCGCACGGACGACATCGCCGCAACGCAACGCATCGATCCGCCCACTGCGGTGGATGCGACCATCGTCGACACGTCCGGAAGCGCCGCGTCGTCCGACGAAACCGGGCACGCGGGCACGCTGCCCGCCGAACAGCGGGGCACGGCGCGACGGAAGGTGCAGACTCTCGCCATCGCAGGGCCGCTGTGCATCCTGATCGCCGCCGGATTCGTATGGATGGGCGTGCGCACCGCCGCCTCGGGAGCGCGGCAGATCGCCTTGCTCGGCGATGTGCTCATGTATACGCAACGCCTCGCGAAGGACGCGCCGCTGGCAGTGGCAGGAGAACCGGACGCGATCGACGAGCTGACGGAGAGCCGCGATCAGGTCAACACCGACCTGCGCCTGCTGCGGGCCGGCGACCCCGCCAACGGCATGGATCCGGCGAGCGCCGAGGTCGCGCTGTTCCTCAAGACCCTGATCGACCGCTGGCAAACCACCTACGGCGCAGCGACCACCATCATCGCCAATCGCCCGATCCTGGTCGACTACGGCGTCGCCGTCCGCAACGCGCAGAACAACAGCCTGCCCACGCCCGAGCCGCGCTTTCCCGACGCCGTACAGCAGGCGCGCAACGCCCAGATCCTGATCGTCGGAGAAGCCGAACCGCTGCGCCTGGAGGCCGTGGACCTCGGCAAGCGCATCGTCGCGCAGGAGCAGCGCAACGGGCGGTACTACGGACCCGCCGTGCTGCTCACCGTGGCGGCGCTGGCGATCGCGGCGTGGATCGTCCGCGTCCTGCTGCGCGACCTGCGCCGTCGGGCAGAGGAATCGGAAGCCGGGCGCCTCGAAGCGCAGCACCTGGAAGCCGAGGCGAAATCCCAGAACGAGCGCAACCAGGCCGCCATCCTGCGCCTGATGAATGAGCTGCAGGAGGTCGCCGACGGCGACCTCACCGTGACCGCGACCGTGACCGAGGAAATCACCGGGGCGATCG
>JAJYBQ010000205.1 GCA_021778935.1 Pseudomonadota bacterium
GGCACCGGCGGCGTCCTTACTTGCGCAGACCCAGGCGCTCGATCAGGCCCTTGTACGCCTCGGGGCTGCGGCCCTTGAGGTAGTCGAGCAACTTGCGGCGGCGGCTGACCATCTTGAGCAGGCCGCGGCGCGAATGGTGATCCTTCACATGGGCCTTGAAGTGTTCGGTGAGTTCGTTGATGCGCGCGGTCAGAAGAGCGACCTGAACTTCCGGGGATCCGGTGTCGTTGGCGGCGCGTTGATACTTGGCGACGATGTCGCCCTTATTGATGTCGGAGACAGCCATGAAGCTTCCTTTACATTCGACAGGCGGACACGGAAGGAATGCCGTGCCGTGAAAAACGAGCATTATATGCCGGTTTCCGCGCTGGCTGGTGCCGCCCGGCGTCGCGCGTTCCGGACGCACCGGAGGCACCGGGTCGTCACGTCGCCGCTTCCGGCCAGACGTTCAGGGCGTCATCGAGATCTGGGGGTCGATCCGCTCGTTGGTGGTGTAGAGCTTGTTGAGCGCGTTGAAGTAGGCCTTGGCGGAAGCGGCGACGATATCGAGATCGGCGCCCACGCCGTTGACGATGCGCCCGCCGCGGGCCAGGCGAACGGTGACCTCGCCCTGCGATTCGGTGCCCGTGGTAATCGCGTTGACCGAGAAAAGCAGCAGTTCCGAACCGCTCCCCACCCGGCTCTCGATCGCCTTGAATACCGCGTCGACCGGCCCGTTACCCTCCGACGCCGCGCGCTCCTCCCGGCCCTCGACGGCAAAATGCACCGCGGCGCTGGGCCGGCCGCCGGTCTCGGAGCGCTGCGAAATGGAACGGAACTGGAACCGCTCCTGCTGCTGCCCGACCTCCTCGCCGGAAAACAGCGCCTGGATGTCCTCGTCGAAGATCTCCGCCTTCCGGTCGGCAAGGTCCTTGAAGCGGGAAAACGCCGCCTCCATCTCGGCGTCGCTCGCCACCGGGATCGCCAGTTCCTGCACGCGCTGCTTGAACGCATTGCGGCCGGACAGCTTGCCCAGGACGATGCGGTTGGTGCTCCAGCCGACGTCCTCGGCCCGCATGATTTCGTAGGTCTGGCGCGACTTGAGCACGCCGTCCTGATGAATCCCGGAGGCGTGCGCAAAAGCATTGGCGCCGACCACCGCCTTGTTCGGCTGCACCGGGAATCCGGTGATGTTCGACACCAGGCGGGACGCCGCGACGATCTGCGTCGTGTCGATGCGCGTCTCCACCGCGAAGACGTCGCGGCGCGTGCGCACGGCCATGACGACCTCCTCGAGCGCGGTGTTGCCGGCACGCTCGCCCAGGCCGTTGATGGTGCATTCGATCTGCCGCACGCCGTTCAACACGCCGGCAAGCGAATTGGCCACCGCCATGCCGAGGTCGTTGTGGCAGTGCACCGACCAGACCACCTTGTCCGAGTTGGGGATCCGCTCGCGCAAGGTGCGCAACAGTTCGCCGTATTGGGCCGGCACCGCATAGCCGACGGTGTCCGGGATGTTCACCGTGGTCGCGCCTTCGGCAATCGCCAGCTCGAGCACCCGGCAGAGGAAATCGAGTTCCGAACGGCTCGCATCCTCGGCGGAGAACTCGACATCGTCGGTATGCTGCCGCGCCAGCCGCACTGCCGCGCGGGCATGTTCGAGCACCTGCTCCGGCGCCATGCGAAGCTTCTTCTCCATGTGCAGCGGCGAGGTCGCGATGAAGGTGTGGATGCGCCGGGATGCCGCCGGCGCCAGCGCCTCGGCCGCGCGCAGGATGTCCCGCTCGTTGGCACGCGACAGGGAGCAGACGGTCGAATCCTTCACCGCCGCCGCGATCGCGCGCACCGCCTCGAAATCGCCGTTGCTCGCCGCGGCAAACCCTGCCTCGATCACGTCCACACGCAGGCGTTCCAGCTGCTTGGCAATGCGCAGCTTCTCGTCGCGGGTCATGGATGCGCCGGGGCTTTGCTCGCCGTCGCGCAGGGTCGTATCGAAAATGATCAATCGGTCCATAGCGGGAGTATCTTAACTCTCCGGTCCCGAAGATGCGGACCGGACGGGGTTGGGCTGGCCGCGCCACCACAACCACACCCAGTACAGATAGCCGGAGATCGCGTACCAGCAGAACAGCGCGAATAGGACGATCGGGGGATTCGATGACACGAAGAAGATGCCGAGGACGATCACGATCATCACCCAGAACGGCACGCTGCGTGCAAGATGGAAACTCTTGCCGCTGTAGAAGGGTACGCTCGAAACCATCGTCAACCCGGCATAGACCGTGACCAGGAACAGGGTCCAGGGAAACCATGCCTCGCGAATGGGAAACCGGTTGTCGACGGCGAGCCAGACAAACCCGGCAACCAGTGCCGCCGCCGCGGGGCTCGGCAGTCCCTGGAAGAACCGTTTGTCGACGACGCCGATGTTGGCATTGAACCGCGCGAGCCGCAGCGCGGCGCCGGCGCAGTACACGAATGCACCCGCCCAGCCCCAGCGACCGAGGTCATGCAGCACCCATTCATATGCGATCAGTGCCGGCGCGACGCCGAACGACGTCATGTCGGAGAGCGAGTCATACTGTTCGCCGAATGCGCTCTGCGTATTGGTCAACCGGGCGACGCGTCCATCCATCCCATCGAGCACCATGGCGAAGAAGATCGCGATGGCAGCGCGTTCGAAGTTCTGGTCCATCGCCTGGACGATGGCGAAAAACCCGGCAAACAACGCGGCGGTCGTGAACAGGTTGGGAAGCAGGTAGATGCCGCGCCGCCGCTGCGCGGCGCGGGCGCCGCCGAAGTCCTCCGACGGCCCCGACGGCGAGCCCGGGAGGTGGCGTTTCCGGTGCCGCAAACGCCCGGTCATGTCAGCCTTGCAGCTCCGCCAGGATGGTCGTGGTCGCGCGAACGATGTCGCCGACCGCGACGCGCGGCCGCGCGTCGGTCGACAGATATACGTCGACCCGCGAACCGAAGCGGATGAACCCGTAGCGTTGACCGCGGCCCAGTGCGTCACCGGGTTTCACGTAGCAGAGAATCCGGCGTGCGATCAGGCCGGCAACCTGCACCACGGTCAACTGCGCGCCGCCCGCCGTGCGCAGCACCAGCGCATTGCGCTCGTTCTCCGTCGACGCCTTGTCCAGGTCGGCGTTGACGAAGCGGCCCGGGGTGTACTCGACGCGCTCCACCACCGCATCGACCGGGGCGCGGTTGCTATGGACGTTGAACACATTCATGAATACGCTGATGAGCAACGCTTCCCGATCCAGGCAGGGATCGCGCACGACCTGGATCCGAACGATACGCCCGTCCGCCGGCGACAGCACCGCCGCCGGCAATGCCGGGACCGGGCGCGGCGGGTCGCGGAAGAACTGCAGCACGAAAACCGCCAATACCCAGAACGGCGCCGCCCACCAACCGCCCGCGAGTACGGAGATCAGCGCGGCAAGGAGGACCGAACCGGCCAGGAACGGCCATCCCTCCCGCGCGATGATCGGATGCGGATACCCCCCTGCCGGGTTTGTCATCGCGTCTTCAGTTCTTGCTCTGGTCGACGAGGCGGTTGGCGCGGATCCACGGCATCATCGCCCGCAGCTTCTCTCCGACCTGTTCGATCGGATGCTCGGCCGTCAGGCGGCGGCGGGCCGTGAGCGTGGGAGCGCCGGCGCGATGCTCGAGGATGAAGCTCTTGGCATATTCGCCGGTCTGAATGCGCTCGAGCGCCTTGCGCATCGCCGCGCGCGACTGCGCATTGACCACCTCGCCGCCGGTCACGTACTCACCGTACTCGGCGTTATTGGAGATCGAGTAGTTCATGTTGGCGATGCCGCCCTCATAAATCAGGTCGACGATGAGCTTCAACTCGTGCAGGCACTCGAAGTACGCCATTTCCGGGGCGTATCCGGCCTCGACCAGGGTCTCGAAGCCCGCCTTGATGAGTTCCACCGTCCCGCCGCACAGCACCGCCTGTTCGCCGAACAGATCGGTCTCGGTCTCTTCGCGAATCGTCGTCTCGATCACGCCGGCCTTGCCGCTGCCGATGCCGCAGGCGTAGGACAGCGCCAGGTCACGGGCCTGACCGGAACGGTCGGCATGGATCGCGATCAGCGCCGGAACGCCGCCGCCCTGCGCATAGGTGCCGCGGACGGTGTGGCCGGGCGCCTTGGGGGCGATCATGATCACGTCGAGGTCCGCGCGCGGCTGCACCTGTGCGTAATGCAGGTTGAAGCCGTGGGCGAAGGCGAGCGCCGCGCCCTGCTTCATGTT
>JAJYBQ010000206.1 GCA_021778935.1 Pseudomonadota bacterium
GACGAACAAGTTGCGGATGATCTCTTCGGAGGAACTGGCGGGGCCAAGCGTGGCGACGATCTTGGCGTTGCGATTTCTGCGCATGGACATTCTATTCAGAGGAAGAGGCGGATTGTACGCGTCCCGGCAGCGCCATATCGCATAATCGCGGTTTTTCGCGCGTCCGCAACCGGAAGGAGCCTCCGTGCAATCCGATCGATCGCCCGCCGCCAACGCTCGGGCGCGGCGCCGTCCCGCGCCCCGCGCCGCCGTGCTGATCGCGCTCCCGCTGATCGCACTCCTGGGAGCGGCGTCCCCCCTGAACGGCCGGGCCGCCCCCCTGCCGACGCCGACCCACACGGTGATCGTCATCCTGGAGAATCATTCGGCATCCCAGGTATACGGCAACCCGGACATGCCGTTCTACAACGACATCGCGCGGCATGGCGCCCGGATGACCGGGGCCACGTTCGGAGAAACGCCCTACGGCATCATTCCCCGGGGATTCGGGCACCCCTTGCCCGCGCGTCCCAGCCAGGCCAATTACCTCTACCTGACCTCCGGCAACAACCAGGGGGTTACGCCCTCCTACTTCGAAGCGGCCGCCCCGTTTCCGGGATATCCATACCGGGGCATCGCCACCAACGCGCCGGACGGCGGGCGTCTGCGGTTTCCGGCCTTCCACGTTCCCACCGGCATCGGCGACCGGATGATTCCGGCGGCCCTGCGCCCCTTCACGACGCCGAATCTCGGGGCGGCGGTGCGCGCGCACGGCGGAACGTTCGCGATCTTTTCCGAAACGCTGCCCTACCCCGGATTCGACGGCGACCTGTTCGGCACCGGCATCGAGCGCTATGCGCGCAAGCACAATCCGGTGATCAACTGGATCGACTTCTCCGGCACGCCGGGAACCGCCGCCGAGCGGCGGTTCGTTCTACCGGAGTCGGTCAATCTGGGCTTCGACGCCACGATCGATCCGAACACCGGCAGGCGCTACCGCGGGTTCGCCGTCGACGAACAAGGCAAACCGCTGGGATTCGAACACCTGCCGACGGTGAGCATCGTCATTCCCAACCTCGCGCACGACGCCCACGACGGGTCGCTGCGCGACGCCGACCAATGGCTGCGGCGCAACATCCGGCGGTATGCGGAATGGGCGATGCGGCACAACGCGCTGCTCATCCTCACATTCGACGAAAACGGCGCCGCGAAGTACGCGATCCACGGCGATCCGTACAAAGAGGGCATCACGCCGATCCCGACCGTCTTTTACGGTCCGATGATCAAGCCGGGGCGATACGCCGAACCGTCCGATCACCTCAACGTGCTCGCCACGATGCTGGCGATGCACGCGGACCTGGACCGATTCCGCAAGGACTTCGCGCAGTTCCACACCGGAACGGAAGCGCAACAAGAGATCGCCAACCTGCGGCCGATCCGCGACATCTTCGGCGCAGGGCCGGCGCTGACCGCACAGGCGCCGGTTCACTGACGGCCCGCCGCCGCGACGGCGTCGCTCCGGCGCGGGGCTGCGGCGCGCGTCATGCGATCTTCTGGATCGCCCTTTGCTGCCGCCACTGCTGTCCCAGCAGGACCTTCAGATCCCGTCCAGCCCGCTGAAACGCCGGATTCGCCGTTCCGTACGCGGCAACGGCATGATGCTCCTTGAGCAGTTCGTGCAGCGCCGACCCATGCAGGCCGTGGTAGTCGATGTAGCGCTGGACCGCGCAGGGAAACCGCACGAAGTGGCCCACCAGTTCCGGCCAATGCTCGAGCGCCCTGTGCTGCTGGCCCCAGAGCAGATATCCGGCAAACGCGCCCAGCGGCGTACGGGGATTCTTGGGATCGATGTTCCAGCGGAACCGCTCCCGCCATTGCAGGACCTCCTCCGCCGGCATCGGCCGGGCAATCGCGTATCCCTGCCCCTGCTCCGCTCCGAGCACGGCGGCCGCCTCGACCAGCGCCGGATCCTCCAGGCCCTCGACGGTGACGGTGATGCCGAAATTTCTCGCAAGCGCCGTGAGGTGACAGATGAATTCGAGCGCCCGACTCGGGTCTTCGAACGCGCTGCGGACCAGGCCCTGATCGATCTTCACGCCATCGAACGGAATCGCGTTCATGCGCAGCAGCGAACTGTGGCCGGAACCCAGGTCATCCTGCACGACCCGGAATCCCGCATCGCGCAAGGCCATGATGCGGTCCTTGCGCTCGTCGAACGAAACGCTGTCCTGGGTTTCCAGAACTTCGAGATGGATCCGCGCGGGTGCAATGCCGGCCCGCGCGACCGCTTCCTGCAGAACCTCGCGATAGGTGTCGTCGGTGATCGCGTGGGCAGGAAGATTGATGGATACCGACGGCTCCCATCCGTTGATGCCGTCGCGCCATGCGTGCAGATCCCGGCATACGTGCTGCAGGCCGAGTTCGAACAACTGCAGCAGATCGTTGTTGCCCAGGGCCGGCAGGAAATCGCCCGGCGAGATCATCGCCCCATCAGCGGAAACCAGGCGGGCAAGCGCCTCGAGGTGACCCACCGTCCCAGCCTGCAGGTCGACGATGGGCTGGTACAGCATCCGGACGGCGCCGTCGCGAAGCCGCCGGCGATAGGTCTCGCGCTGGGGCGCGGCAAGCACCGCGCCGTGTTCGATGCGTACGGCGGCGTGGCCGAGCAGTTGTTGGACATGCCGCAACATGTCCCACCGCGCGATGGCGTTGAAAAAGCTGGGCCAGCGGCTGAACAGCAGCAACAGGGAAAACGACTGCCCCGACTCGTCGATCAGCGGGACCGCCGCCACGCTGCGCAGCGACAGCTCCGCCAGCGCCGCCTGCCACGGTTCCCAGGTCGCGTCCAGGGCAATGGCCGCGCACACCTGCGGAACGCCGTCGCGCCATGCGTGCGCGATCGTGCCGTTGGCGATCCCTCCCCGGCCACGGACCCGCATCGGCGGGCACCCCGCGCTCGCGATGTGATCGAGGTACCGGACTCCGGCCGTGCCGGCGATCACCTCGACACGCAGCACGCCTTGGGGATCGGGGCGCACGACCAGACAGACGTCGACACCGTCGACCCGGGCGAGGGTGTCGACGCAGCCCTGCAGGAAGTCGGCGGAATTGGCGGCTTCGCGCACCAACCGGGTCAGGCGGGAGATGATCGCGGAAAGCTTGTCGTGCGCCTCGTCGTGGCTGAGGCATTGCGCCTCCATGTCCAGCATGGTCCGGCGCAGCAGGGCCGAAACGAGGACCTCCCGCTGCCGGCAGTGCGCGTCGCCCGGGAGCCACGCCCGCACCAGCGCAAGCACCTCGTCCTGGTAAGCGTGGTATGCCTCCAGCAGGGTCGGCAGATCGAGTCCGATCCGCTCGTGCACGAGCCCGATCTTCTGAGCCCAGGAGTAATGGGCATACTTGGTCAGGGTTGGAGATAGCAGCAACGCGAAATGCTGCGCGAACCGGCGTTTCAGGTGTGCGACCTCCGCCGGCTCCAGCCGCGACAGGATCTGCGACGTGCGGTCGCGGTGAAACAAGGTGTCGTAGAACCGGTCGGCGAATCGCGCCGCCGCCCCCTCGACGACGCCCTGGATCGCGGGGTCGGCAAGAATGGCGGCGACATCCTCCCCATACGCGGAGTCGTAGGAGGAAAGGTTGCGCGCTTCGTCACAATCCGGTGACACGTCCACTCGCTGCTCCGGTCGGTCTTGTTGCTCGGCTCACGGTTGCACAACGTCGGCCACGCACCCACAAAGTGCGTATGGTTGCGTTATATCAAACGACAATATTGTTCTAGATCAAATCTTTTTTAGATAATAGTCGCACACGGTTCTCGGGCATTGGCCCGAAATCGACCGGAACTCCCGGACAAATGACTCGATCCGGGATTCGCGTACGGACCCATCCCGCAGCGCATGGGCGCCCGGGCACCACGGGCGGACGAAAACCGGAACATGACACGGGAATTTGGGTTGCGCAATCCGGCAACCCGTTGATTTTGCTGGTGGACGGCACAGGGTTCGAACCTGTGACCCCTGCCGTGTGAAGGCAGTGCTCTACCGCTGAGCTAGCCGTCCCGATGCGGGAAAGAGGCGGGATTCTAGCGCAGACCCGGCACCGCTCCAATTTCCGGTCACGGCAGCGCCCTCCGACTACCCGGCGACGGCCGGACCCGCGGCGCCGCGGCGCCACACGCAGGCGCTCCTGCCTTCCTTTTCGATCGAATCGAGGACCGACTCGTGCGCGGCGATTTCCCCGGCAT
>JAJYBQ010000207.1 GCA_021778935.1 Pseudomonadota bacterium
ACCGGGGTCGGATCGAGGCCGGTGCCGTGCAGGTGGAGATCGAGGATACCCAGCGGATCCAGCCGGGCGTATTGGGGCATCATGGCGCGGTCCGCGGCGGCGCGCTGCGGGTCGGCGACCGCGTGCGGGTGCGGATCGACAGCGAGCGCCGCGCACGAACCCGCGGCAATCATTCGGCGACCCACCTGATGCATGCTGCCTTGCGAAAGGTTCTGGGCACCCATGTGCAGCAGAAAGGTTCGCACGTCGATGCCGGCCGCACGCGCTTCGACTTTTCCCACGACAAGCCGCTGACCCAGGACGAAATCGCGCAGGTCGAGCGGATCGTCAACGATGCAATCCGCGCCGACGTCGCCGTGTCCGCACGCGAAATGGCCTACGACGACGCGATCCGCGCCGGCGCCCTGGCGTTCTTCGGCGACAAGTACGGCGACTGCGTGCGCGTGATCGCCATGGGCGACGGGCCGGAAAACCGCTCCACCGAGCTGTGCGGCGGCACCCACGTCGGGCGCACCGGCGAGATCGGCTTTTTCAAGATCGTCTCCGAGAGTGGCGTTGCCGCGGGGGTGCGTCGCGTCGAAGCGCTAACCGGCGCCGGGGCGCTGGAAGCGGTCCAGGAGATGGACGCGCGCCTGAACGAGATTGCAGCGGCCGTCCGTAGCCCGGTGCCGGAAGCGGCGCAGCGCATCGAGCAGGTTCTGGAGCAGGTCAGGGCGCTGGAGAAGGAACTCGCGCGTCTGAAGCAGAAGATGGCGACCGGCCAGGGAGCCGACCTGGTTTCGCAGGCGGTCGAGATCGACGGCATCCAGGTGCTCGCGGCCACGATCGAGGGCGTCGACGCCCGCCAGTTGCGCGATACCGTCGACCAGCTCAAGTCCAGGTTTGAGCGCGCCGCCATCGTGCTGGCCGCGGTTGGCGACGGCAAGGTGCAACTCGTGGCCGGCGTCACGGCGGCCGCGACCGCCCGGATCAAAGCCGGCGAACTCGTCAACTTCGTCGCCGTTCAGGTGGGCGGCAAGGGCGGCGGCCGACCCGATCTGGCGATGGCCGGCGGCACCAATGCCCAGGCGCTCCCGCAGGCGCTGGCGCAGGTGCCGGATTGGGTGCGGAAACAACTTTCTTGATCCAGGACCCCTCATCTCGGTCTATGGCCGGGGGGCGGGCGGCAACCGTTCGATCGCGCTTGCGCGTCTCGGCACAATCGCGGAACGGATGACAAAACCGGGAGTGGTACGTATGAACGATCCGGCCGAACCCATTCCGCAGAGCTTCGATCGCGAAGTCGACGCCCGCGGCCTGAGCTGCCCCCTGCCGATCTTGCGCGCGAAAAAGGCGCTTGCGGGAATGCAAAGCGGCGAAACCCTCAAGATCGTATCCACCGACCCGGGTTCGATGCGGGACTTCCAGGCCTTCGCGCGCCAGACGGGCAACGCATTGATCGCGCAGCACGCCGCAGGAAACGAATTCACGCATTTCCTGCGCCGGAGGTGATCCGGCTTGGAGGCGAGGCGTGGCGGCGACAGGGACACGCCAGCCCCCTCTTTCCGGCCGGCGGGCGAGTCGGAGGGAAACTCCTCGGCACGCCCGCCCAGGGAGTCTGCCGCGCAGACATCCTCATGATGTCTAGACCATTCCCTCGGGTCGGACCCATTCGTCGAACTGCGCCGCGGTGACGTAGCCGAGCGCGATGGCGGCGTCGCGCAGGCGGACGCCTTTCGAGTGGGCGTACTGTGCCACGGCGGCCGCGCGGTCGTATCCGATATGGGGGCTGAGCGCCGTGACCAGCATCAGGGAACGGCCGACCAGTTCGGCGATGCGCGCCGTGTCCGGTGCGATGCCGCGCGCGCAGTGCATGTCGAAGCTTGCCGCGGCATCGGCCAGCAAGCGCACGCTCTGCAGGAAATTGTGCGCCAGGAGCGGCTTGTACACGTTAAGTTCGAAGTTGCCCGATGCGCCGCCGATCGCCACGGCAACGTCGTTGCCGATCACCTGGCAGCAGACCATCGCGAGCGCTTCGGCTTGCGTCGGATTCACCTTGCCGGGCATGATCGAACTCCCCGGCTCGTTCTCGGGCAGGCAGATTTCGCCCAGCCCGCAGCGCGGACCCGACGCAAGCCAGCGCACGTCGTTGGCGATCTTCATCAATGCCGCCGCGAGCGTCCTGAGCGCACCGTGCGCGCTGACCAGCGGGTCGTGCGCCGCCAGTGCGGCGAAACGGTTTGCCGCGCAGCGAAACGGCAAACCCGTCTCTTCGGCCAGGCGCATGGCGACCCGTTGGCCGAACTGCGGATGCGTGTTGATGCCGGTGCCGACCGCGGTGGCGCCGACCGCAAGTTCGTGGAGCGCGTTCAGGCTCCCCGCGATCGCCTCGCTGGCGTGATCGATCTGCGCGACCCACCCCGAAATTTCCTGCCCCAGGGTCAGGGGTACCGCGTCCTGCAGGTGCGTGCGCCCGATTTTGACGATGTCGGAAAACGCGATCGACTTCTCGGCGAGCGTCGTCCGCAAACCGCGCAACGCCGGCAGCAGATCCAGGCGGATCCGGCTCGCGGCGGCGACATGCATGGCCGTCGGAAAGATGTCGTTGGTCGACTGGCCGAGATTCACTTCGTCGTTCGGGTGAATGCGGCGCTCGACGCCCCGCCCGCCACCGAGCAGCTCCGACGCCCGATTCGCCAGGACTTCATTCATGTTCATGTTCGTCTGCGTCCCGGACCCGGTCTGCCACACGACGAGGGGGAACATGTCGCGGTGCGCCCCGGCCAGCACTTCATCGGCCGCCCGCGCGATTGCATCGGCTTTTGCGGGTTCCAGCAGACCGAACTCGGCGTTGGCGTGCGCGCAGGCGCGCTTGATGCGTGCCAGCGCCATGAGCAGCGCATCCGGCATCCGTTCGTCAGAAATGCGAAAGTGCGCCAGCGACCGCTGGGTCTGCGCACCCCACAAGGCATCGGCCGGCACCTCGATCTCGCCGAACGAATCGCGCTCCAATCGGAAGGCGTTGCGCATGGCTGGGCCGGTCGCGCCGATCATGTTCCGGGAGTCGGCGCCCTACCGGGCGTCGGCGGCTCCTCGGCGCGCAAATCGCAAGGGTCGGTGGCGGACTCTCGGGCATGATTCGCTTGGGCTACCATGTCGCAAACGGACCGCGAAAGACCGCGTGACCGCAGCGTCGGGGTGGCCGAGGGATGCGCCGGCTTTCGATGGGGCGATCGGGTCGACATTCGCATGGTCTTCCTGGCGGTTTCGGATCACCGTCCTGCGGAACGATCGTACGCCCGGTCGGACCCAGGTGCACCCCCGGTTTCGCGCGCTACGACTTTCCTGCGCTTGCGGGATTTGCCAGGCGGCTGAACTGCTCCCGCAGCTTTTCCAGCGTCGCCCCGAACTCCGCCAGCCGGCCCCGTTCCTGTTCGACGATGTGCGCCGGCGCACGCTCGACGAAGCTGGGAGTGGACAGGCGCGTGCCGGCCTTGGCGACCTCCGCCTCCAGCCGGGCGATCTCCTTGCCGAGGCGCTCGCGCTCTTGCGCGATGTCCACCTCCACGAGCAGCATGACCCGGTAGGGTTCGACCACGGCGACGGGCGCCGGGCCTGCCGCCTGTGCGGCGGACGTAAGGTCTGCCACCGGCCGCACGGCTTCGAGGCGCGCCAGCGCCGCGAGGTAGGGGGCGAACTCGCCGACCCGCGCATCGGGCGGAGAGACGGCCAGCGGAACCCGGCGTGAGGGGGAGAGGTTCATTTCGCCGCGCAGGTTGCGCGCAGCGTCGATCAGCTGCTTCAGCATGCGCACCTGCGCGTCGGCCGCGTCGTCGATGCGCTCCGCCTGGCTGCGCGGGAAGGGCTGGACCATGATCGACGCCGTTTCGCCGACGCCGCGCTTGCCCGCGAGCACCGCGACCTGCTGCCAAAGCTCTTCGGTGATGAACGGCAGCAGCGGATGGGCGAGCCGCAGCAAGGCTTCGAGCACGCGCACCAGGGTGTGGCGGGTGGCGCGCTGCTGCGCGTCGTCGCCGACGGCAAGCTGGACCTTGGCGAGTTCCAGATACCAGTCGCAGTACTCGTTCCAGGCGAACTGGTAGATGGCGTTGGCGACGTTGTCCAGCCGATAGTCGGCATAGCCCTTTTCGACCTCCGCTTCGGTGCGCTGCAATTCGCCGATGATCCAGCGATCGACGAAGGAGTGCGAGAGCGCGGATTC
>JAJYBQ010000208.1 GCA_021778935.1 Pseudomonadota bacterium
TACGATTTCAACGTCCTCGTCAGCCGAACCATGATCCTGCCACCCTATCCGGCACAGTAGGGGTAGCTTGCGGTTCGAAGCGGTCCCCTCTGCCCCTGCGACTCGGGCTGCTATTGATTGATCTCGCCGCTGGGCGCCTGCGCGGCCCCGGCGCCACAGATGGGGCCTGCGGCAAGCCTCGAAAAGCTGATGGGGCAGCAGAACCTCATGATCGACTGGGTGACTGGGGTTCTTCCGCGGTGAGTGCGGTGAGGAGTGATTCCCGCGCTTTTGCGGAACGGTTTGCCTTTTGCGGAACGGTCGGTCGGCGGAAACCGTTGTAACTTATTGATTTCTTGGCTCCCCGACCTGGACTCGAACCAGGGACCTGCGGATTAACAGTCCGTCGCTCTACCGACTGAGCTATCGGGGATCACCGAAATCAGAACCCGAGATTATAGCGGGAATTTTTACCCTTTCGAAACCGCGGCGATCGCATCTGCGACGGTTTCGATATTTTTCCGATTCAACGCGGCGATGCAGATCCGTCCGGTCGATACGGCGTAGATCGCAAACTCCTCGCGCAGGCGCGCGACCTGCGCGGCCGTGAGGCCGGAATACGAAAACATGCCGCGTTGCGTGCGCACGAAGGAGAAGTCGACTCCGGGCAGCCGTTGCCCCAGCAGGGCCACGAGGGTTTCGCGCATCGTCCTGATGCGTTCCCGCATTCCGCCGAGTTCGGCTTCCCAGCGCGCGCGCAATTCGGCATTGCCGAGGATCGCGGCAACCAGCGCGGCGCCGTGGGTCGGCGGGTTGGAGTAGTTGGTGCGGATCACGCGCTTGAGCTGGCTCAGTACGCGGCGCGATTCGTCGGCGTCCGCGGTGACGATGGTCAGTGCGCCCACCCGCTCACCGTAGAGCGAAAACGATTTCGAGAACGAACTGGCAATGAAGCAGGGCAGGCCGCTGGCGGCGAAGCTGCGGACAACGGCACTGTCGGCTTCAATGCCGTCGGCGAAGCCTTGATAGGCGAGATCCAGGAACGGAATGCAGGAACGTTCGCGCAGGATGGCGATGATCTCGTTCCATTGCTCCGCCGAGAGGTCGACGCCGGTCGGGTTGTGGCAGCAGGCGTGCAGGACCACGATGGTGTGCGGCGCCGCGGCACGCAGCGCGGCCCGCATGCCGTCGAAATCGAGCCCATGGGTCGCCGCGTAGTAGTAGGGATATGCTCCGACCGCGAATCCTGCGGCTTCGAACAGCGCGCGGTGGTTCTCCCAGCTGGGGTCGCTGATCAGCACCGGGGCGTCGGGGACGATGCGCTTCAGCAGTACCGCGCCGAGTGACAGCGCGCCGGTGCCACCCAGGGACTGGGCGGTCACCAGGCGGCCGTCGACCGCGAGGTGGGATCCTGTGCCGAAGAGGAGGTTCTGCACCGCGCGGTTGTATGCCGCCGGGCCTTCGATCGGCTGGTAGCCGCGGGCGACCGGGTTCGCGAGCCGCTCGGCCTCGGCTTGCCGCACCGAGTCGAGGACGGGGAGTTTCCCGTCTTCGCCGAAGTAGACGCCAACGCCAAGGTTGATCTTCTCTTGCCGGGGGTCGGCGCCGAACGCCTCATTCAATCCCAGGATGGGGTCAGGGGGGGCAAGCTCGACAGAGGAAAAAAGCGGTCCGATCATTTTCACGCATTCCGGCGGCGGGTTTCGGGTCTCCCGCGCAACCGCGGCAGTGTACACAAGGGGCGCCGGAGGAGGGCGTGATCGGCCGTCGGGCGGGGAAATCCTGCATTTTTGCGGTATCTCCGGGAAATCCGCGGTAATATGTTGATTTATAACGAGTTGTAACGAAAGGTCGGCGGTGGGGGGCTAGGCAATTCATTACACGAATGCTACGATTTCCCGTTGACGTTGCACAAAAGGGCAACGATTCTCAGGACAGGTATTCGTGCAAACGCCGAAGTTCGATTCGCCATTTCACCTGCACCGGCCGTATCCCCCCGCGGGAGACCAGCCGGCGGCGATCGCGCGCCTGATGGAAGGCCTGGCCGACGGCCTGACCTGCCAGACCCTGCTCGGCGTGACCGGCTCCGGCAAGACGTACACGATGGCCAACGTCATTGCCCAGGCCGGGGTGCCGACGCTGGTGCTGGCACCGAACAAGACGCTGGCGGCACAACTATACGCCGAGATGCGGGAGTTCTTTCCCGGCAACGCGGTGGAGTACTTCGTATCGTACTACGACTACTACCAGCCCGAGGCGTATGTGCCGGCGCGCGACCTGTACATCGAGAAGGATAGCGCAATCAACGAGCACATCGAGCAGATGCGCCTTTCGGCGACGAAGTCGCTGCTCGAGCGGCGCGATGTGGTGATCGTCGGCACCGTGTCGTCGATCTACGGCATCGGCGACCCGAACGAATACCACGCGATGATTCTCGTGCTGCGCAACGGCGACCGACTGAGCCGGCGCGAGGCGATTGCGCGGCTGGTGGCGATGCAGTACGTGCGCAACGACGCGGAGTTCGTGCGCGGCACGTTTCGCGTGCGCGGCGACACCATCGATGTATTCCCCTCGGAGCATGCGGAACTGGCGGTGCGGATCGATCTGCTCGATGACGAGGTGGAGCGCATCGAGTTGTTCGATCCCTTGACCGGCCGCGTGCGGCAGCAGGTCCCGCGGTTCACGGTGTATCCGTCATCGCACTACGTGACGCCGCGTGAGACCGTGTTGCGGGCCATCGAGACGATCCGCGAGGAACTCGCGCAGCGCACGGACGCGCTGTACGGCGCCGGCAAGGTGGTGGAGGCGCAGCGCCTGGAGCAGCGCACGCGGTTCGACCTCGAGATGTTGTCGGAGCTGGGTTTCTGCAAGGGCATCGAGAACTACACGCGGCATCTGTCCGGCGCTGCGCCGGGCGAGCCTCCGCCCACGCTGGTGGACTATCTGCCGGCGGATGCGCTGCTGTTCATCGACGAATCGCACGTCACGGTGCCGCAGCTGGGTGGGATGTACCGCGGTGACCGCGCGCGCAAGCAGACGTTGGTCGAATACGGGTTCCGCCTGCCCTCGGCCCTGGACAATCGGCCGTTGCGTTTCGATGAGTTCGAAGGCAAGATGCGCCGGTGCGTTTTCGTGTCGGCGACCCCGGGGGAATACGAGCTGGCGCGTTCGTCGCAGGTGGTCGAACAAGTGGTCCGGCCGACCGGGCTGGTTGATCCGCGCCTGGAGGTGCGTCCGGCGCGCACGCAGGTCGACGACGTGCTGTCGGAGATCGCGCTGCGCGTCGCGCGGGGGCAGCGGGTGTTGATCACCACGCTCACCAAGCGCATGGCCGAGGACCTCACCGGGTTTCTGGGCGAACACGGCGTGCGGGTGCGCTACCTGCACTCGGACGTCGACACCGTCGAGCGGGTGGAAATCATCCGGGATCTGCGTGCCGGTGCGTTCGACGTGCTGGTTGGCATCAATCTCCTGCGGGAAGGGCTGGATCTGCCCGAGGTTGGCCTGGTGGCGATTCTTGATGCCGACAAGGAGGGGTTCCTGCGTTCGGAGCGATCCCTCATCCAGACGATCGGGCGCGCGGCGCGCAATCTTGACGGTACGGCAATCCTGTACGCGGACGTGGTTACTGCGTCGATGCGCCGGGCCATCGACGAAACGGACCGGCGACGATCGCGGCAAAGTGAATTCAACACGCGCAACGGCATCGTGCCGCGGGGTGTGCACAAGGAAGTACGCGAGTTGATCGACGGGATCCTCGATTCCGTTACCGCGGATGGGGGGGCGCTGCTTGTCGGCGAAGCGGAGCCGGCGTACGGTTCCATGACCGAACGGGATCTGGGGCGTGAAATCAAGCGCTTGGAGAAGCAGATGCGCGATTTTGCCCGCGACCTGCGCTTCGAGGAGGCGGCGCGGGTGCGCGATCGCCTTGCCCGGTTGCGGGAGCGGGCGTTCGTTTCGGCCGACGGGCCGGATCGCGAAGAACTGCTCTCCGGGGTGTGAACTTTCTTTTTGCGGAAAAGTCTTTTACAGCTGACGACATTGTTGGAACGAAGATGCGAACGATGAGAACGGAAAACGCGGGTGGCGGAACTGCCGTACGGGAACAAGACACGATGACGACCAAGTCGGGCGCCAAGGCGGCGACCCATACGACAAAAGTCCTTTTCGTATGTATGGGCAATATCTGCCGGTCGCCCAGCGCGCAGGGGGTGTT
>JAJYBQ010000015.1 GCA_021778935.1 Pseudomonadota bacterium
TTCCGTACTACTCGAATATCGGGCGCAATTACGACTATACGTTCACGCCGTACATCCTCCCGAGCCGGGGAACGTTGCTGGGCAACGAATTCCGCTTCCTGACGCCGGAAACCAGGGGAACCGTCAACTACGACGTGATGCCGCACGACCGCGGAACCGGGACGATGCGCGACCACATGGTGCTATCGACCCAATATGACGGTCCTGCGGGGCTCTCGGCGGGGATCAACTACAACCGGGTTTCCGACCCCAACTTCCTGATCGATTTCTCGCAGAACATCCTGGCATCGTCGCCGCAGGAACTGCCGCAGGAGGCCTATCTCAACTATGCGAAGACGTACTGGACGACCACGCTGCGGGTGCAGGAAAGCCAGACGCTCGTGCCCTTGCTCCTGCCGTACGACCCCGGGCCGTATCAACGCGTGCCCGACCTTACGGTTCAGGGACAGCACCTCGACTGGAACGGGTTCGACGTAACCGGATTTTTCGACGCGACGCACTTCACCCATCCGGCGATCAATCCGTATTTCGTCGTGCCGGCGTCGAACCCGAAATACGATGCCCCGGAGACCTTCAATCCGGGGTTCTATACGCAAAGCGGCTCGCGGTTCATCTTCAATCCGGAGGTGAGCTATCCAATCCTTTCACCGGGATGGTTCATCATTCCGAAGGTGCAGTGGAATGCCACGTACTATCAGCTCGATCCGATGTACAACTACGGCAATACATCGACCACCCGTACGGTGCCGACCGCATCGTTCGATACGGGGCTGGTCTTTGATCGGTCGATCCGCTGGCTGGGCGCGGACGCGCGGCAGACGCTGGAGCCGCGGATGTATTACGCGTTCGTTCCCTACCGCAATCAGTCGCTGCTGCCGAACTTCGACAGCACGGTATCGGACCTCACGTTCGCGCAGTTGTTCGCGCCGAACATCTTTACCGGCTATGACCGCGTGGCGCAGGCCAATGAAGTGACGACCGCCCTGACCAGCCGCATCATCGACAGCGCCAGTGGCGCAGAGCGGCTGCGCGTCGGGGTCGGGCAGCGATTTTATTTCTCGCCGCAGATGGTAACGCTGCCCGGCGTGCCTCCGACCACCAGCCCCACCTCCGATACGCTCTTTCTCGCCGATGCATCGATGGGGAGCAAATGGAGCGTCAACATGAGCGTGGACTATTCCACCGTGACCAGCCAGACCGCGCTGGCTTCCTTCGGCCTGCATTGGCAGCCGCGGGAAACCTCGGTCGTGAACTTCACCTATCAGTACGAGACGCCCTACTACACCGGTTATCCGATCAACAATTACGGGTTTTCCACGCAATGGCCGCTGTCGAAGAGCTGGTACGGCGTGGGGGCGTTGAACTACTCGGTCGCCAACCACAGTTGGGTGGAATCGCTGGCGGGGCTGGAGTACCGCGCCGATTGCTGGGTGGGGCGGATGATATTCTCGCGCTACGCGATTCCGTACCCGGTCGCGTTGGGACAGTTCAGCAATTTGTACACGACGACGTATTTCTTCCAGATCCAGCTGAACGGACTGGCCAGCGTCGGCACCAATCCCATGGGCCTGCTGCAGAGTAACATTCTGGGCTATCAATCGATCAGCCCGCCGCGGCCTCCGCCGGGTCCGTTCGATTTTTACCAGTGAGTTCCGGATGATGAATTGCGAGCAAAATGCGGCGCGGTGGGTGTCGCGGACGTGGCGCCAGGCGGCGCTGTCGGCGGCCATCGCGGTGGCGGGTTTCCTGGCGGTGGTGCCGGCACAGGGCGCCGCGCCGCACCTGCTCGACCGGGTGGTCGCGGTGGTCAACGACGATGTGATCACGCAAGGGGAACTGGACTACCGGATGCAGCTTGCCGAAGCCCAGCTCGCGCGCCAGCACATTCCCATGCCGCCGGAGGATGTGCTGCGCAAGCAGGTGCTGGAACGGATGATCCTCGACCGGGCCCAGCTGCAGCTGGCGCAGGAGACCGGCCTGCGGGTGGATGACGCGACCGTCAACGCGGCCATCGCCCGCATGGCGCAGCAGAACGGCATGACCTTGGCGCAGATGCGTACCAAGGTCGAGGCCGACGGCGTGCCGTTCGATCGGTTTCGCGAGGACATGCGCAATGAAATCACGATCATGCGGCTGCGCGATCGGGAGGTCGACGCCCATATCCAGGTCACGGAGGGCGAGATCGACGACTATCTCGCCGCGCAGGCGAAGGCGGCCCACCGCGCCGAGGAATATGACGTCGCGCAGATCCTGATCGGCGTGCCCGAGGTGGCAAGCCCGGCGTATGTCGAACGCGCCCGGGCCCGGGCAGAAGAACTGATCTCCCAGATCCGGGGTGGGGCCGATTTCGGCCGACTGGCGGCCGGCTATTCCTCCGCTCCCGAAGCGCTGCAGGGCGGTGACCTGGGATGGCGCAGCCTCGATCGCCTGCCCAGCCTGTTTGCCAACGCGGTGCGCAATCTTGCGCCCGGCGGGATTGCCCTGGTACGCAGCCCCGTGGGGTTCCATATCCTGAAGCTCGTCGGCAGGCGCGGGGTGTCCGAGGGGCAGTTCTCCGACAAGCCGGTGATGCAGATCCACGCGCGGCATATCTTGTTGCGGGTGACCGACGCGATGCCCGAGGAAGAGGTCGTCCGGCGGCTGCAGGATCTGCGCAAGCGGATCGTGCAGGGGCATGAGGATTTCGGCGAGCTTGCGCGCCTGTATTCCGCCGATCCGAGTGCAACCCGGGGTGGCGATCTGGGATGGCTCTACCCCGGGGACACCGTTCCGGCGTTCGAACATGCGATGGACGCGCTGAAAGTGGGCGAAGTGAGCCAACCGGTGAAAAGCCCGTTCGGCTGGCACCTCATCCAGGTCCTGGCCAAGCGTGTCGAACAGCCGTCGATCGAGCGCAAGCGGATGGAGGCGCGGCAGGTGCTGCGCTCGCGCAAGTCCGAGGAGGCGACGCAGGAGTGGCTGCGGCAGTTGCGGGATCGGTCGTACGTCGAATACCGCCTCGGCAACAATCCGTGAGCTCGCCGCGGATCGCGATCACGACCGGTGAGCCGGCGGGAGTCGGCCCGGAAGTGGCGCTGCGGGTGGCGGCCGAGTGCGGTGCGCCATGCGATCTGGTGGGCGATGCGGCGTTTCTGGAGTCCGTCGCGCGTGCGCTTGGTCTCGCGTGGCCGCCCGCCGGTCCCGTCCGCGTCGTGCATGAGCCCCTGGCCGCGCCGGTACGCCCCGGCGTGCCGGATCCGCGCAATGCGCCCTATGTGCTGCGGCTGCTCGATCGCGCGCTGGCATCCTGGCGTGCCGGGGAAGTCGGCG
Source organism: Pseudomonadota bacterium (assembly GCA_021778935.1). The sequence goes on from JAJYBQ010000015.1 coordinate 3,310, forward strand.
CGATCGCGACCGCGCCGGTCCACAAGGCGGTGATCAACGACGCGGGGATCGCGTTTTCCGGTCACACCGAATATCTCGCCGCGGCCACAGGGACGCCGGAAGTCGTGATGATGCTGGTGGGCGGAGGGTTGCGTGTAGCCCTGGCGACCACCCATCTTGCGCTTGCGGCCGTGCCGGCGGCGATCACGCGGACCCGGCTGGATGCGGCGCTGGACATCCTCCATCGCGACCTGCATCACCGGTTCGGCATTGCGGAGCCCCACATCGCGGTGACGGGGCTGAATCCGCATGCCGGTGAGGGCGGACATATGGGGCGGGAGGAAATCGACGTCATCGCGCCGGCGCTGGAGGCCGCGCGTGCGCGCGGCATCGACGCACGCGGGCCGTGGCCGGCCGATACGGTGTTTGCCGCCCAGAAGCGCGAGCGCACCCGCGCCGACGCGATCCTTGCGATGTACCATGATCAGGGGCTTGCGACGCTCAAGTACGCGAGTTTCGGCGGCGGCGTGAACGTCACCTTGGGACTTCCCTTGCCCCGCACCTCGGTCGATCACGGTACCGCACTCGATATCGCGGGCCGGGGCGTGGCCGACGCGGGAAGCATGCGGGAGGCGGTGCATCTGGCGGTCGAACTCGCGGAACGGGAGACGAGGGGGTATGGATGAACACCGCGCGCGGCGCCGCTTCAGCCAGAACTTCCTCCACGATCCCGGCATCATCGCCCGTATCGTCGCGGCGATCGATCCGCAACTTGGGCAGCACATCGTCGAAATCGGTCCCGGGCTGGGAGCGATCACCGAACATCTGATCGCACGTGCGGGGCGTATCACGGCAATCGAGATCGACCGCGACCTCGCAGCGCGCCTGCGGGAGCGGTTCGAGCCTGCGCAACTCGAATTGATCGAGGCCGATGCGCTGACCGTGAATTGGCGCGACGTCGCGCGCACCGACGAGGGCGCGCTGCGCATTGCCGGGAACCTGCCGTACCATATCTCCACGCCGTTGCTGTTTGCGCTGCTGCCGATTGCCGATCGGGTGCGCGACCAGCATTTCATGCTGCAGAAGGAGGTGGTGGACCGCATGGCTGCGCGGCCGGGCGGCAAGGACTACGGCCGGCTTTCCGTGATGCTGCAATTCCGTTATCGCATCGAGCGCCTTTTCCTGGTTCCGCCCGGCGCGTTCCGCCCCGCGCCCGCGGTGCAGTCGGCGATCGTGCGCATGCGGCCGGTCGCGGCGGCGGATCTCCCGGAGGTCGATGCGGAAACCTTCGCCAAGGTCGTCACGGCCGGATTCACGCAGCGGCGCAAGACGCTGCGCAACGCGCTTTCCCGGATCCTGCCGGACGCGGCGATCGAGTCCGCACTGGTCGATCCCGGCGCGCGCGCGGAAACGCTGGATGTCGCGGCGTTTGTGCGCCTCGCCCGTGCCGCGCAGGAGATTTCGGCATGACGCTTCCCAGCCCTGCCTACCTTGCCGGAATGCTGTTGTTCAGCCTGATCGGATTCGCCGCCTTCCGCTACGGCGGGAAGTCCGACATGCCGGCGGTCAAGTGGATTGGGGCCGCGTTGATGGTATATCCCTATGCGATCGCCGACACATGGTTGATCTACGTGGTCGGCGTGGCGCTCTGCGTCGCGATGTACTGGCTGCGCGATTGGGGTGCCTGAGCCGGTACGCCGCCGCGATCGGGGTGCCGGGCCCGCATCCCTTCGTCAGGAGGAATCCGGGCTCTTGCGGGTGCGCGCTGTCCTGGCGCCGCCAGCGGTCTTGCTTGCCGGTTTGCGCGCCGCGGCCTTCGGTGGGCTTTTCGCGCCGCCGCGCGACGCGGCGAGCGGACCCAGGCCGACCGTGCGGTAGACGCGCTGGTTCCAGCGCCGTCCCAGGGGCGAATTGACGATCCAGTGGCGGGAGAACGAAATGATCGATGCGCGTGCATGCCACGCGGTCATCAGCGCGGTCTCCATTCGTGCGCTGGCGTGATAGAGGGCGCGACCCTCGCCGTAGACGATGCCCAGGGCGAGGGTGGGCAGGCCCATGTAGCCGAGGGAGATCGCAATCGACATCGCACGGCCGGCGGACCAGGAGCCGTGCGGCGCTCCGCCGACCAGCGAGCCAATCTGCGACAGCGCCGGTTCGATGTCCGCCCATAGATCGAACAGCACGCTCCACAGGCTGACGAACGAGATCGGTCCGACCATCCATGCGATGGCAACGCGCGCCCGCCCGGGCCAGAGCAGCATCCAGCACCCGATGGTGGAGACGAGAATGGCGATGGTCTTGGCAACCCCCAGGGTGAATGGCAGCACCGACACCACGAGCGTGGCGAGCGTCCCCAGCATTACCGATGCGATCGTGAGCAGGACGGTGGTGATCGGCTGCTCGAGCCAGGTCGTTCGGTTGGCCGTGACGTAGCGGTCGGTCGCGGGAATGCGCAGGCGTGCCGCGGTTTCCGGCAACGGCGCCATGGCAAGGGCGCAGTTCGCATCGCTGGTCCGCTGGCACAGGCTGCCGATCGCGGCCTTCGTCCGTCCGTCGGCGGCGATTCCGGCGGCGGCATCATAGAACACCGATCGGCCGATCTGGTCGTACAGATCTTCGATGCGGGAAATCGGTGCCGGGGAGTCGGCCTGCGGGAGTTGGGCGCGCAGCGTTGCCGCGAGGGTGTCGGCATGCCGGATCGCGTCGTCGTACGCCGGGGCGTTGTGCAGGCGCCACGGCGGTTCCGGAATCGCGCCGGCGCTGCGCAGGCTGAAGGGGATTTGCGCCGCATTGCCGGGCGCCGCGGGGATGGTCCACGGCTGCGCGCCGGCATCGTTGGTGGTCTGGTTGATGAGCGGCGCCTGCGCGCGCAGCAGCGTTCCCAGGTCGATGCCGGCGGCGCCGAGCGCGGTTCGCACGGCTTGTGCCTCGGCCGCAGCCTCCGTGCCGATGAACTGCGGGACGTTGGGCGCGGGCGCGAGCAGGGTGGGCAGCAGACCGCTCGCGGCGATCCGGCTCGCCAGAGCGGGATTGTCATGCAGGATCTGCGGCACGATGTCGTGCCGCCAGATGATCTCATTGGCCTTGAGTTGCGGCTCATCGAGCAGGGCGGCATCGTGCGCGATCGCATCCACCTGCGCGGTGACGCCGGGAACCACGAACGCCGGACTCTGGTGGGTGAGCGCGTGCAGGCTGACCGCGGCGTTCGCTCCCAGGCGTTCGATCCAGTACGTCAGGTGGGGCGCCGCGCCGGTGCTGGTGCCGAAGAGTCGTTCGACTTCACCCGGCGCACCATAATCGAGGGTGGTGAGATCGACGCGCTGCGGCACCAGGGTGAGCACACTTGCCAGGGCAAGGCAGGCAAGATGGCGCAGCCAGATGATCGGCTGACCGGCGATTGCGCTCTGCAACATCGCGGCGATCAACCCCGCGGCAGCGAGCAGGTAGAACAGCCAGGCAAGAGACGGATTCGCGAGCGCGGCATCGATGCGGCCGACCAGGGCATAGGCCCCGGCCGTGAACAAGTCGACGAATTGTTCGCCCATGACGCCGCAGTCAGTAATTTGCGAACAGATTCAGCAGGTCGCGCATGCCGAATTGCGGTCCGGATCGGGAATTCCCCAGCGCGTCGGCGCGCGCGGCGGCTTGGGCCTGAACGGCATCCAATGCATCGATCCGGGTGCGTGCCAGGCCGGCGCGTGCCTCCTCGACTTTCGTGAGGACGTTCGCCTCGTCAATCAGATTTCCGATTGCCGCGTGCAGTCGGGTCTGACGCGCGCGGATTTCGGCTGCGTCCGCGGCGATTCCCGGTTTGGCGTCGATGCGATCGGTCCGTTCGTACAGATCGAGCAGGCGCGAGTACATTGCACTGACGGAAAGCTGCGACGCGAGCGCGTCCTTGTAGAGTGCGCGTGCCGCGGGGTCGAGGAGACGCACGCTTTGAAACGCGCCGGATGAAACGGTTTGGAAAGCGTCGGTGGGCAGGCATCCGGCGGGGTCGGGGGTCGTGGCGAGCAGCGCGTTGCTGTCACAGGCGGGGATCTGCGACGGGTCGGTGCCGGAATCGATGCGGTCGAGTGCCGCGCGCGACAGCGTGCGGTAACGGTTTGCCATGGATGCGACCGTCAGGCGCGGGGAGCGGATCTGGAATGCACCGTTGGCGATGCGTCCGTCGGGAAGCAGCGCGAGCAGGGCATCGCCGTCCGGCGTCGGATTCCATGTGGTGTAGCGGCGAAGGAACTCCGCAGTGGATGCGGTGGCGGCGAGATTCAAGGTGGCAAATTGATGCTGCACCGAGCAGATCCGATAGGCGAGGGTGGGGGAAGAACCGCTCGCAATTTGCTGCCCATAGCATTCGTTGCCGGCTTCGGCCATCGTGGTTGCACCGAGGCTTTCGCCCCGAGCACGGTCCGCTTGGGCGTTGCAGGCCTGGGTGAATGCAAAGAACCGCGCCGCGTATTTCTTGTCCAGCATGTCGAGTACCGATGCAATGGTCGGACTGGCGTAGGAAAGTGTGATGAGGTAGTTCGCGACCGCGGCCTGGGCGCCGGAGAGCAGCATCTGGCGCAGTTCGGTCAGCAGTTCGGTCGGGGCGAACGTCTGGAGGAAGCTGTTGAAGTCGATTCCCGAGCAACCGAGTTGCGCCGCGCCGCCGAAGGAGACTCCCGCCGAAACCGATGCCGGGGGCGTGTACGCGGGCTCCGCACCTGTACCGAGGATCGCGCCGAGACGCGAGTCGGATATCGATTCCGAAAACGGCGCGGCGTTTCCCGGCAGGAACTGCTGCGCCGAGGAAGCCCAGGGAACGACGAGGATCCACGACAGCGCGAGGCAACGGGCCCGCCGCCCCGGACGTCGCCGGATCCATTGGGGTCGATCGCGCAATCGTGGCCGGATCATGGGTGGATTCCTGATGGTGGGCTCGGAAAAGGAAGAAGTGCGCCGCCGGCAGGACTTCCCTGCTGCAGCGCGGTCATGCGCTGTGCAACGTATGCGGCAACGGCAAGCGTTTTCTCTTGTGTCCGGATCCACGCCCGGATGTTGTCGTCGGTCGGATCGAGCAGCGCGCGCACGGCTTCCTGCGGGGGTTTGCCGTAATTGGCAAGGAATGCTGCAACGTTCGCGTCGAGCCCTTGCTTGCGGGCTACGGCCTGTGCTTGTTGCGCCAGGGTCGCACAGCGTGTCCAGCCGGGTCGCAGCGCGGAGTGGCAGTCCACGATGCGAGGGCCCGGATCTCCCGCGGCGGACGCGTCCCGATCGGAGCGTTTTGTGGGGGGCCATGGCTGCGCCTGGCTTGGGTCGATGACGAACAGGGCGCACCAGACGAAGACGAGAAGCCCGGGGGTCGGTCGGCGCATTGCGTCCTCGCGCTCAGCGCTCATGAGCGCCGAACAGCCGGACGTCGATTGCGACGTCGGCGAGCGGATCCGGCATGGATGGACGATGGCGGGGGGATGGTCGCCGTGACGCCGTCGAGCCGCGCGGGATGTCGGACCGTGGCGCCGGGGCCGATCGCGATCGACGCCCACGGTGCGCCGCCCGAATCAGGGTGGCGCGATGGCCGGGACGGTCCGGTGCCACCGCGGGCACCGCCTGCACCCTGCCCGGTGGCCGGGGGCCAGGCGATGCGGGTTCGACCGGCCGGGGTGGCGGGACGGCGATCGGCTCCGCGGCCGCCGGTACGCCTTGCGGAGATGCCCTACGGCGGGTTCCGAGGTCGACGGTCGGGATCGGGCGGGCAGCGCTTCGTGACGCGGGGGCCGGATGATTCCACGGGCTCGTCGTGCCGCCGGCGGTGCGCACGAGCCTCGGAACGATCGGGGCAAGCACGGAAAGCACGGCAAGCACGATGATCGCGCTGCCTGCCCGGATTCGTGCGCGGCGCCGCCTCGCCGTCGGGTCGATCGAGAGTTCGGGAAGTTTCACGAAGACGGCCCCGTCTCGGCAGTGCGCGCGATGCCGTATGGAAAATCGCGTGCGAACCGTTGCAGGGCCGCAAGCATGTCGCCGCACTCCCGCACCATGCGTTCGATCCGGTCCTCGTCCGTAGGGTCGGTGGTCGAGACGGCATACCGGAGCGGGTCGGGAATCAGCAAGCCTTTCGCCGAACGCATTCCGTCGATCGAAACGAAAAACTCGCTGTAGCGGCGCTTCACCAGTCGCAGGTTGCGCACGATCTCGAGTTCTCGCTCATTGAGTCGCACATAGCGCTGCAGGTCATTGTGGCCGGCGCGGTCCATCGGCAGGACGATCTTGGTCGCGGTGTTGACGAGCATGACGCGACCGCTGGGCGTGTCGAGGTCCTGCGGATCCTGCACGATCGGGATCGCGAATCCGCCGAGGCTGCGGTATGCCTTGAGCGAGCGCTCCAGGATCGCGGCGGCATGGTCGTTGCGCACCAGCGCCCATACCTCGTCGGCGATCAAGCCTTTGGGAACCGCGCGCAGCGCCGGATCCGCCATCACCTCGTCGACGATGCCGAACACGCAGAACGATACGAGCGCGGCACACGGTTGGCGCAGGATGCCGCCGAGATTGAAGAACACGAACCGGTCTTCCGCGCGAATGCCGCGCGGTGCATTGAAGAGTTTTCGGTATGGACCCTTGCGGTACGGGTAGAGCCGTTGGGCGAGACCGCGCCCGAGCGGTCCGATACGTTCGAGTTCGACGCATACGTCCTCGAGGATGGTTTCGCGCATCGGCACATCGCGCAGGGCATCCCAATTCCGTTGCGCGGCGGCCATCGCCGCAGTCTGCAGCGCAACCTCCTCTTCGCGCGAAATCGTTTCCTGCGGACCGCCCTCGGTGATCATCAGCGCGAGTGCGGCGAACCAGCGTGCCTGGTTTTCGAGGGTCGGTCGTCCATGGAACGGATTGAGTGAAATATCGCTGTCCAGAGTCAATTCGACGTATCGGCCGAGCAGCACGGCGAGCTTGCGATAGTCGGCTTTGATCGACACCAGGAATACACGGATTTCGGGAAGTCGCCAGAGTTGCAGGAGGTAGTCGTGGACGAAGAAGCTTTTTCCCGAACCCGACTGCCCGACGATGAGCGCGTGGGGGTTCTTTTCCGCTTTGGTCGGGTCCAGGAATAACGGTTCGGCGGATGGGTTGCTGTAGAGCACGATCGGAGCGCGGCCGTGGTCGGCGACGACATCGTCGGCGGCGACGCCGGTCCAGCATCCGCCGGCGGGATGGATGTCGGCGCAGTCGCGCGACAGCATGCGCCGCCGGCGGCGCAGCGCGCGTTCGGTCAGGGAGTAGACGGCGAACGGCAGGCAGCCGCGCAACAACAGGGAGCTGCCGATATCCGATTCCGGTGCCGCCTCGATGTCCGCCTGCTCGAGAATCTTGCATACTCGCGCTGCCGCGTCGTCTGCCCCCTCGGCCCGATCCTCGCTGATCTGGATCTGCAGCCGCGTTTCGAAGATGCGTTCACCGTCGGCGAAGATCCGGTGCTCGACGTCGTGCAGCGCATCCGTTCGCGCCTGCATCTCCGTTTCATTGAATCGATGGGTGGAGCGCGCGTTGAGCAGCGCGCGAGCCTTGATCTGTGCCAGCGCGCGGACGGGCGGAATCGGCGTCGCGGCAATGCATACGGTGATGCGTGGTAGCGCGACCGCCAGCGCATCCAGCATGCCCGAGGCCACTGCGCGCGGGGGCCAAAGCATGGATACCACTCGGTGGTGCATGGTCGTGCCGCGGGCTACGGTACGGAATCCGCGACCGTCTATGCCTTCGATGCGCCCGAGCGCGGCGATTGCCGCGCGCAACTCCTCGCCACAGGGGTTGTTCAAGCCAGGTTCGGCGTCATCCGTGGTGGCGACGCTGGTTGCCGATCGATCTCCGGCGCCGCGTTGTGGAAATAACTGTGCGCCGACCCAGTCGATCATGCCCTGCGCATCGAGCGCGGCGGGCTCCCATCCTTGGGCCTGCGCGGCAGCCAGGACGTCGCGAACGCCGTCGACGAATTCGATGGCGCGGCGCTGCGCGGCCGTTGGCGGTGCCGCGCCAGGATGACCGTCGGATGGCGCGGCGAAGGAACGGCGCAGCAAGGCGCGAAGGCCTGGACGCGCCAGGCCCAGCGGTTTGGACTTGATGGCCACGGCAAGAATGCGCCGCCGGGGAACCAGGCTGACGGCTCGGTCGTCGGGAAAGAACCCCTCGCTGGCGGCGCGTTGCCAGCGGTCGACGATCCCGTCGGTGAACAGCCGGCCGCAGGCATCGATGCCGGGTTGCCGGCGGTAGCGCCGTAGCGCGGCATCGGCCTGTGGTTCGCTGCGGGCGAACCATTGCCAATGCGATCCCGGCGGGAGCGCATGGAGCATCGTGAGGATGCCCTGCGCAACATCGTCCTCGGCGTTCGGAATGGTGTCGACCGTGGGCGGCGAAAGGGTGAACGCGTAGCCGAGCGCGTCGTCAGCGAGGAGATGCAGCGGGCCGAACCCTTGGAACTCGCCGCAGTGCAGATACGGCAGTTCCGCCGCCAGCGATGCGTGTTCTCCCGATCGCGCGATCGAGGCGCGCCGACGGCGCCCGAACAGGCGCTCAGCGGCCCGCATGGTCGCCCTCGTCCCAGTCGAAATTGGACACGGGAATCGCCACCCAGCTGCCGAAGTGTTTGTTGTGCTCGGCGTCGACCCAGGAATAAAGGTATGCCATGCGGATGTCGGGTGGCCGGATCACCGGGCGGGGAATCCCGGACCCGGTGCCGGCGGCGCCGCGGTGCAGTTGCGGAACGACCGGTGCGGTTGCGAGGCCTTGCAGAGAATCCCGGCGGGCCTGCTTCAAGGATTGGTCCATCGACATCGTCGGCACCGATACTTTGGTCGCCGGAACGGCGCAGGCCGATAGGACGATGGCCGCGGCAGTCGCGACGGCACGGAGCGATACAGAGGGGCGAGTCTTGTTCATGGCAGGGCGATGTGCGTCGGGGTTATGGCGCGTCCGCTTGCGGGGACGCGCAGATCGTTGGCGAGCACCACCGTTACGGGGGTGCCGCCGCCCACCTGCAGCGACGGGCTATAGAGGTTGTAGTAGTCATTGATCGACTGCGTGAGTGCATTCGACGCACCGACGGCGGCGCCACCGGTCGCATCGCGCATGGGGCTGCCGACGAAATTGGCACTCGCCCCCATCGCCATGGCGCTGTACTGGTACTGCTCCTGGCTCAGCCGTTGTCCATATCCGGTCAAGGCGCCGCCGGCTGCCGCAACCAGGGTCTTTCGGCCCAGGTTTTCGACGATCTTCGCCCGTACGCCGCGGATCCCATCGCGATCGACCAGCCAGCCGGCGGTATCCCAGGTCCGGGATGCACCATCGGGAAAGGTGCAGGTCAAGCGCGCGAGCTTGAAATCGATTCGTCCGGCGGCGATTTCCGGCCGACCCTGCACGAGCGCAAAGCAGCCGTCGAGGTCCGATGAAAACCCGTTGGCGGATCGATATCGGCCGTGCAGCGCGACCAGACTCTCGCGGTCAGATCCTCCGACGATGGCGACCACGCCGTTGAGCAGGGTTCCGCCGATGAACCCGTTGGGAACGATGTCCGGTTCCTCTTCGGGCTTGGCTTCCCCCGTCGGCGCGTCCCCGGCAACCGCTGCGCGCCGTACATGCACGTGCGGCGCAGCGATCGGCGCTTGCGTTTCGGTATCGGACGAGGAGTGCAGGGACTGCTGCAGCGCGCCGAGCCGGCGCGAGAGTTCGGCATCGAACTGCAGGCGCTGCTGCGCTTCAAAGTCGCGCAGGCGACGTTCCTGGTCATGGCTGGATTGCGTCAGCGAACGCTGCATCTGCTGTGTCACCTGTTGCCGGAACGATTGGATGAATTGTTCGGTCGGGATCGCCGCACCGAACTGGGCCGATCCCGTGGTAACGGGGTTGTCTGCGGCATGCAGCGCACCGATTGGGGCGAATGCGATTGCGGCCGACATTACCCGGGTCACCGCGCGGCAAAATTCCGCGCTTCGTGACCGGGTGGGAAGCCGCGATGACGGGGGGCGGATCGGGCTTCGCCAGCGCATCATTGCTCTGCGTAGACGAGGTAACCCTGCGTCGACGGATGCACGGCATCGAGCCGGAAATCGTCAGCGCCCATCGCACGCAGGGTCCCAAGCCGCGGAATGCGGATGTCGATGTCGGCGGGCAGGACCGAAACGGCCCCCGGCGGAACGCTCGCCTGGATGCGTACGATGATTCCGGTGATGCCGCGCGGTAGCCGCCAGAGCTCCCGTGCGGCGATGCGGTACGGTGCCTGGTCGAGCAGAATCCGTCGGCTGGGCTGGATTTCCGATCCGGGGGGCGGCGTGGCACGCATCATCGCCTTGAGCGCATCCAGCACGGAGCGTTCGCCAGGATCGGCAGGCGCTCCGCTTGGACGGGGCGCGAGATTGTGCACCGTGATGATCGGGGTGTAGGGCAGGGCACTGCTGACCCGTGCGAGATACAGCGTGCCCGTTCTCCGGCCGCGCATCGTCAGGCGCTGTTCGATCTCGGCCTTGCGCGGCCGGATGATCAAGGTCCGGTTGTCGAGTAGCGTACAGGCGACGTCGGTGTCGTGTTCCCAGACGTCGTCGAATGGCTCCGGCATCACCAGTCGGGTATCGGATCCCAGGCGCACCGGTACGCGCAGGTAGGTTGCGCCGTTCCAGACTGCATCGGTGTTGATCGGGGCCGTTCCGCCGACTTGGGTCGCGCTTTCCGAGGCGCGCGCCGGGTTGCTTGCCGCTGCGACGAGGCACAGCAGGGCCAGTGCAGCGAATCCGTGCCCGCCTGCCCGATTCGTGTCAGGAATGAATCGCGTCATTTCGCCTCCTCATCGACCACGTTGAAATCCTCCAGAACGATTCCTGCGCGATTGCGCTCCGACGGCGATCCCCATCGCAATCGCAGTTGAACGTGGCATCGGTTTCGATTCATCGGCAGGCCGCTGGCGTAGACGGTCCGCTCGCCGTCGACCGCATACTCGTAGCGGTCCGCCGCGATTCGCCGCAAGGATTCCGTTCCGGGACTTGCGAAAAACGTCCGCGATTGGTTCTGCGCTTCGACTTCGCGCTGCAGGCTGCTGCGTGCCAGACGCAGGGCCGGGAGGAAGCGTGGCGCGGCGAAGGTTTCGAGTTCATCGAAGCGCTCGGCGAAGCTGCGCGGCCCGCCGAAATTGGTGGCGAGCGTGGCCAGGTATCGCGCCGTGGCCCGCATCTGCTCCTCGGTGATGCCGGGCGTGTAGACGCCACCGATTGCGCCGGGGACGACGAACACCGGCATGTGCCGCACCAGTTCCTGGGTGCTGCCGGCGGTTCGAACCGCGAAGGCGAGACTGGCCGCGGCGACGGCGAACAGCACCACGCCGCTGGTGGCGGCGAGCGTGATCGCACGGTGAATCGCCTGTTCGAGGGTACGGAATTCAGCCATGGTCGGTTGTTCCCGGTCGATCACGGATTCAGGCTGTGCAGGCGCCGGTCGAGCAGACCCCGCAGATTGATGCCGGCGCGGTAGGCGCGGTGCACGAGGTAGCCATCGGGCTTGCCCAGGGTGCAACGCACCGTGACCGCACAGGCGACCGCACCAACTCCCAATGCAAAAAGCGGATCGACGGTGCGCAGCAGAAAGAGCGGTACCAGGAAGGACATGCAGTACTCGCCGATCCGGCTTGCGTTGTCGATCAGCCGCGGAACCGGCCTCACCCCGCACCCCCAAGCGCCTGCGCCGTGTTGCGCATCGAAATGACGATGAGCGGCACGAAGAAGATCAGTGCGCCGGCCACCATCACCCCCAGCGCGTGCATGAAGCCGCGCTCGAGAAAGAGGTAGATGCCGAGTCCGACGATGACGGCAGAGCCGACCAGACCCCACGGACCATAGAGCACACTGCGGAATGCCGTCCACAGCGTGGTGCCGGCATCCGGTCCCATGTTGCTGATGGCCTGTGCGATGGCGATCGCCGGCAGCAGCGCAACGGTGCCTGCTGCGGCGCGGGCAAGTGTTCGCGGGGTACGTCGGCGCGGTTTGGGTGCCGGTATGGTCATCGAAGCTTCCCTGGGGATGGGCCCGGACGGGGCGACGAGGGAATCTTGCGGCGCGCCGGCACGGCGCGCACTACCAGCGCCGGTGTTGTCCGACGCGGGGCGGTGACGTATCGCCGCCAGCAATGCCCTTCCGACCTGCTACAGCGGCAGTGTCGACAGGTCTTCGTTGCGGATCCGGTCGCGCGCGGCTTCGAAGCCGGGAAGCAGGTTGCCGACCTGCCGCCAGAATTCCGGTCCGTGGTTGAGTTCCTTGCGGTGCGCGAGTTCATGCGCAACCACATAGTCGATCATCGTCAAGGGGAAATGGATCAATCGCCAGTTGAGGCGGATGCGGCCGTCGGCGCAGCAGGAACCCCAGCGCGAACGCGCGGAGGACAGCGCCCAGGACGTGTACGTGACGCCATTGCGCATCGCCAGTTCGCGCAGCCGCGATCCCAGGACCCGCTGCGCCTCGTCCTTGAGCCATGCCTGCACGGCGTCGCGGATCTGCGCTTCCGCGGCCTGCGGCGGCAGTGCCAGCCGCAGTTCGTCCGGCGCCGCGGGCGCGGCAAGAAGGTCGCCGCCTGCGGTAGGTACCAGCTCCGATGCGCGGAGATCGCCCCGCAGCCGCAGCGTGATCTGGTCACCGAGGTAGGGCAGTGTGCCGCCGTCGCAGAATCGGACCTGTGGCAGCTTGCGCCGTGCGCGCCATTGTCGCCATTGGTCCAGCCGCGTGCGGATCCAGCGCTCCTTCCCGACGATCGCCGTTTCGATGTCGCGCAGCGATACCCAGCGCGGCGCGCTGACGGTCAGGCCGCGGTCATCGATCTGGAAGCCGATCGTGCGCCGGCGCGCGCGCCGAAGGCGGTAGGCATAGGTCTCGCCGGAGAGCAGGATGCGGCGCTCCGGCGGCAGCCCGTCGGCGGCGGGACGGGCTGCCGCCGGCGGGTCCGGCAGATCCCGGATCGGGATCAGGTCCAGGCTGAGTTGGCGCGGAACGCTAGCCATTGCCAGCGACGGGCTCCTGCGGATAGCGGTGCGGTGCAATCCGGCGCATTTCCGTTTCGATCCAGCGCTCCGTCGTGCGCGCCACCTCGCCGGCGCTGCGTCCCCGGGTATCGATCGGCGGACCGATCGATACCGTGATCGTACCGGGAATCTTGAGGAACGCCTTACGCGGCCACAGTTCCCCGGAGTTGAGGGCGATCGGTACCGCGGGCACGCCGCCGCGCACCGCCAGGCGGGCCCCACCGGTCTTGTAGCGCGTGTGGGTTCCTGGTGCCGTGCGCGTACCTTCCGGGAAGATGATCACGAACCAACCTTCGGCCAGGCGCTTCTGTCCTTGTTCGACCACCTGCTCGAAGGCGTCGGTGCCGCGGGCGCGATCGATACTGATCATGCCGAGCGTGGCGATGCCCCAGCCGAAAAACGGGATGCGGTGCAACTCGCGCTTGTAGACGAACGAACTCGGCCGCGGCATGGAGGCGATCAGCCAGATCGTCTCCCAGGCCGACTGATGCTTCGGCAGCAGGACGGCCGGGCCGTCGGGCAGGTTTTCCCAGCCGGTCACTTCATAGCGGATGCCGCAGACCACCCGTGCGAGCCAGAGCGCGGTCTTCGGCCAGCCGGTGATCAGCCAGTAGCGCAGCGGGTGCGGCGTAACGCTGCAGAGCAGGGAGAAGATCGAGTATGGTGCGACCGTCATGGCCAGCAGGAGGAGGTAGACCGTCGACCGCAAGGCGATCCACGCCTTCCGGATTCCCGCTGGCGGGCGGGCTGCGCCCGCGGCAATGGTTGCGGTTTGCGCGGGGAACGGATCGCGGCGGTGTGCCGCGGTTGCGGTCGACCCCTCCGGAGAAGGCGTCATCCTGCTGCCAGCTGCGAAATGTCGGCGACGCGGTTCATGATCGCGCGCAGTCCCGCCAGCAGCGCCAGCCGGTTGGTGCGTAGCGCCGGCTCGTCGACCATCACCATCACGTCGTCGAAGAAAAGGTCGACGGGCAGCTTGAGCGGCACCAGCGCGCGCAGCACGCCGGCATCATCGCCGACGGCTAGCAGGCGGTCGACCTCGGGTGCGACGGCGTGGAAGGCCGCGGCCAGTTCGCGTTCCGCCGGTTCCTGCAACAGGTCGTCGCGCAGGGCGTCGGTCCGGGCGGATTCCGATGCCGCCGCCTTGCGCAGGATGTTGCCGATGCGCTTGTTTGCCGAGGCGAGACTCGCCGCTTGCGGCAGTTGCATGAACGCGCGCACGGCGTCCATCCGCGCGGGAACGCGGTCGATGCGCTCGGGCCGCAGCGACAGGACGGCTTCGGTTTCGTTGGCTGTGTATCCCTGCTCGAGTTGCATGCCGTGCAGGCGATCGTAGAGGAAGTCCAGAACCTCGTCTTCGCAGCGGGAAAACGTCCGCGGTTCGGACGCCACAAAAATGTCGAAGGCCAACGCGACCAGCCCGTGCAGCGACAGCGGCAGCGACTTCTCCATCAGGATGCGCAGAACGCCGAGCGCGTTGCGGCGCAGCGCGTAGGGGTCGCGGTCGCCGGTGGCGCGCTCGCCCGCACCGAAGAGCCCGGCCAGCGCTTCGAGCTTGTCCGCCAACGCGACGCAGGCGCCGATCATCGACGCCGGCACCGCGTCCCCGGCGAAGCGCGGCTGGTAGTGTTCCTCGATCGCCAGGGCGACGTCCTCGCGCTCGACTTCCTGTCGGGCGTAGATCCGACCCATCTCGCCCTGCAGTTCGGGAAACTCTCCGACCATGAGCGTACCGAGGTCCGCCTTGGCAAGGCGGGCGGCGCGAGCCACGGCGGCTTCTTCCGGACGCAGCGCGTCGGGCAAGGCAAGGGCGATGGCGCGCGCCAATGCGGTCAGGCGCTCGATGCGCTGCAACTGCGAGCCCAGGCGGTGGTGGTAGACGATGTGTTCGGCGCCGCTCAGGCGCGACTCCAGCGGTTGCAGGCGGTCCTGGTCGAAGAAGAACTTGGCGTCGGCCAGGCGTGCGCGCACGACCCGGGCGTTGCCGGCGACGATTGCCGACGGATCGCTCGTTTCGAGATTGCTCACCAGCAGGAAGCGGTTGCGCAGCCGCCCCTGTCCGTCCTGCAGCGCGAAGTACTTCTGGTTTTGCTGCATGGTAAGAATGAGGCAGGACTGCGGTATTTCGAGAAACGCTTCCTCGAACCCCGATTCATATACCGCCGGCCACTCCACCAGGGCCGCCACCTCGTCGACGAGCGTGGCCGGCATCACCGGCTTCGCGCCGGCGCGGGCTGCTGCAGCGCCGATCAGTGCGGTCATGCGGGCGCGCCGGGCCTCGAACGAGGCGATCACCTTGCCCTGCTCGAACAGCTGTTTTTCATAGGTGTCGGCGTGTCCGATGTGCAGCGGTTCGGTGCACAGGAAGCGGTGTCCGCGGGTTTCGCGGCCGGATTGCAGGCCCAGTGCCTGCACGGAAACCACCGCGTCGCCATGTAGGGCGATCAGCCCGTGGGCTGGTCGTACGAATTCGACCGTGGTCCGACCATCCTCGAGCTGATAGTGCATCACCTTCGGGATCGGCAGTCGCGCGATGGCGTCGTTCAGCGCGGACTGCAGGCCGTCGCCGAGGGAGATCCCGGGTGCCACCCCTTGATAGCGGAGGATGTCCTGCTTGCCGTCGATGATGCGCTCGATGCGGGCTGCATCGAATACCAGCCCCAGGGCGTCGAGCTTCTTGCGGAGGGCCGGCGTCGGGTTTCCCGCGGCATCGAGGCCGATTGCCGCCGGCACCAGTTTGTGCTGGAACTGCCGCTCCGGTGAGACCGCGCCCACGTCGGCGATCCGCACGGCCAGCCGGCGGGGCGTCGCGAACGCGTCGACGCGCGCGGCGCCGTCGGCCAGTTGCTGTGCCACGAGTCGGTCACGGATCGTGCGGGCAAAGGCGTCACGCAATGCGGGCAGCGCCTTGGGCGGCAATTCCTCGGTAAAGATCTCGACGAGCAGGGCGGCCTTCATGCGGCGGCTCCCTGTACGGCGTCCGCCCCTGCGGCCATGGGAAAGCCGAGGCGTTCGCGTGCCGCGTAATAGCTTTGTGCCACCGCGCGTGCCAGGGTGCGAATGCGGCCGATGTAGGCGGCGCGCTCGGTCACGCTGATCGCGCCGCGCGCATCGAGCAGGTTGAAGGTGTGCGCCGCCTTGAGCACCATTTCATAGGCGGGCAGCGCCAGGTCCGCCTGCATCAGCCGGCTCGCCTCGGACTCGAACAGCGCGAACTGGCCGAGCAGCATCTTGGGATCGGAGAACTCGAAGTTGTACTTCGACTGCTCGACCTCGTTCTGGTGGAAGACATCGCCGTAGCGCAGCACATGTTCGCCGTTACCGTCCTGCCAACGGGTGAATTCGAGGTCGTACACGTTGTCGACGTCCTGCAGGTACATCGTCAGGCGTTCCAGCCCGTAGGTGATCTCCCCGGTGATGGGCTTGCATTCCAGCCCCCCCACCTGCTGGAAGTAGGTGAACTGGGTGATCTCCATGCCGTTCATCCAGACCTCCCAACCCAGGCCCCACGCGCCAAGGGTGGGGTTCTCCCAGTTGTCTTCGACAAAGCGGATGTCGTTGCGGCGGGTGTCGATGCCCAGGGCCGCCAGCGAGCCGAGATAGCGGTCGACGATGTCCGGTGGCGATGGCTTGAGCACGACCTGGAACTGGTGGTGCTGGTGCAGGCGGTTGGGTTTTTCGCCGTAGCGCGCATCC
>JAJYBQ010000209.1 GCA_021778935.1 Pseudomonadota bacterium
GGTGCACACGACGACCCGCTCTGCGCCGCTCGCCAGCGCGCGCTGCGCGACCCGCACCACCATCGGCATGCCGCCGATGTCGGCAAGCGGCTTGTCGGGAAGCCGCTGGGATCCCAGGCGCGCCGGGATCAGGGCGTGGAAGCGCACGGGCGGGGAGGCTGCGTCGGCCTGGCCGCTCACGCCTTCGACTCGCGCTCCGCGTCGTCCAGGCGGCGGGCTTCGCTCTCCAGCATGATCGGAATCGAATCCCGGATCGGGTAGGCGAGTCCCGCTGACGGCGATATGAGTTCCTGCCGCTCGCGGTCGTAGCGCAGCG
The DNA here is from genome assembly GCA_021778935.1 of Pseudomonadota bacterium. The sequence goes on from JAJYBQ010000209.1 coordinate 317, forward strand.
GTCCCTTGGTCACCGGGCAGACGAGGATGTCGAGCAGTTTCGGATCCATGATCGGGTTTTACCTGTGCTGAAGTTCGGCGGCGCGGGCGCCGGGGCCGGCGGCGGCGATTCGACGTTCGACGAACTCGACGCAGGCCGGGTCGAGATCCACGTCCAAGGGCACCACCCAGATCCGCTCGTCCTTGCGCAGGCGCGGATCGCGGTGGCATTTTACGGCGTCCTTGCTGGTGACGAGGATGCGGTCGTGCGATTTTCCGGCCAGGATGGCGGCATCGATCGGCTCATGGTCGGGTAGCGCCAGGGTGTCGAACGCAAGGCCTTGCGCGCGCAGCATCGCGAAGAAGCGCTCGGGGGTGCCGATCGCGCAGAACGCCAGCAGTCGCAGGCCGCGCTCGCGTTGCGCCTGGGCGAGATCGGCGAGCGATTGCCGCTGCGGTGGATCGGCCATGCGCACGGCGTAGCGGATGCCGGTGCGCATGCGGAAGAAGGGGGAGTGGATCCGCACCGGGGGCGTCACGCCGTGCAGGACCACGGCGTCGACGTGCTCCAGACGGCGCACCGATTCGCGCAGCGGGCCGGCGGGCAGCTGCCAGCCGTTGCCGATACCGGTTTCGTTGATCACGGCGAGTTCGACATCGCGGGCCAGACGCCGGTTCTGCAGCCCATCGTCGGCGAGGATCACGTCGATTTCCGGGTGCGACGCGCGCAGCAGGCGCGCCGCGGCGACCCGGTCCCTGCCGACCGCCACCGGCGCGGCCGTGGTGTAGCGGATCAACACCGGCTCGTCGCCGAACCGGTTCGGATCGGCGTCGGCATCCACCAGTCGGGCGGCATCGCCCCCTTGCCCGCCGTAGCCGCGGGAGACGACACCGGGGTTCCAGCCGCGCTCTCGCAGCGCTTCGGTCAGGCGGATGACGAGCGGGGTCTTGCCGGTGCCACCGACCCGCAGGTTGCCCACCACGACCACCGGCACGTCGATGCGCACCGCCCTCCGGCCCCAGGCGTGCACGCTACGCCCGAGGCGGTAGATCCACGTCAGGGGATAGAGCAGGCGGGCAAGCGGCCCCCGCGTCTGCCAGGTGCGCCGGACGCGCCGATGCAGCCAGCTGCGAACGACCAGATTGCCACGGCCCATGAGATTTGCGCGCCTGCCGCCTAGCGGCGCGCCCCCCCGGAACCGTTCCGGGTTGCAAAGCTCAGTCGCGTCAAGCCCGCGCTGCGCGCCGCTTCCATGACGGTGATGACCGACTGGTGCGTCGACTGGGCGTCGGCATTGATGACCAGGACCGGGTCGTGCATCCCCGCCGCCGCGGCGCGCAGCAGTTCGGCGAGTTCGGCCGAGTCGGTCACCGGGACGATGTTGTGTCCGATCGCGAACCGACCGTCGGCGGTGACGCCGACTTGGATTTCCGCCAGCGGGGCCGCCGCCTTGTCCTGGTCCGCCCTCGGGAGTTCGATCTGCAATTGCGAGAAGCGCGAATAGGTCGTGCTGACTGCCAGGAAGACGAGTACGACGAGGAGGACGTCGATCAACGGGATGAGGTTGACCTCCGGCTCCTCGGTGTAGCCGCGCCGGAACCTCACGCCGCGGCCCCCCGCGCCGCGCGCGTTTCGGCCGAGTAGAGCGCGGATACGAGGCGCGCCCCCTGCTGCTCCATTTCGACCAGGAAATCATCGACTCGCGCGCGGAAGATCCGGTATGCCAGCACCGACGGAACCGCCACGACGATGCCGAAGGCGGTCGAATAGAGCGCGACCGAGATGCCCTGCGCCAATTGCTGCGGATTGGCGCCGCCTTGTTGCGACGCGAAGATGTCGATCATGCCGACCACCGTTCCCAGCAGGCCGAGCAGCGGCGCGATCGAACCGATCGCGCCGAGAAGCGTGAGATAGCGGGAAAGTTCGTGCGCGACGTGGCCGCCGGCGACTTCCATCGCCCGGACGGTGACGTCGCGGCGCTCATCCGCGCTGCGCAGGCCGGACGCGAGCAGAAATCCGAGCGCGGAGTCGGCCTGCAGCTTTTCGATCACCTCGGCATGGATTTGCCGCCGGGTGTGCAGGTTCAGCACGTCGCTGAGCAGGTTCTCCGGAAGCACGCGCGGGCGGCGCAGGGCGACCGCGCGCTCGATGATGAGCGCCAGCGCGACGATCGATGCGGCGATCAAGGGCCAGATGGGCCAGCCGATGGCTTGAACGATGGCGAACACGAGGGAATTCCTGTGGATAACTTTGTGGAAAAGCGGCCTGACTCCGCTGCAGGCATGACTGCGCCGGGAGTCCGCATACTACGCACAAATCCGGTCTGGAAATAAAATGCATTGCAATTCAATATGTTACCGGGAATTTTCGGCGGCATTCCCAGGGCGTGTGAAACAATGCGCCGAGCGCATCGATTGTGGAAATTTTGCCGGGGGGGAACCCGCATGGAATCGAATTCCGAATTGGAACACACCGAATCGGCGCGGGTTTTCTGGACAGTTTCCCAGTTGAACCGCGCCGTTGCTGGATCCTTGCAGGCGCAGTTCGGCGCGCGCAGGGTGCGGGGGGAAATCGCCTCCTGGACCCGGGCCGCGAGCGGGCACTGGTATTTCGGGCTCAAGGACGCCACGGCGCAGGTCCGTTGCGTGATGTTCCGCTCGCGCAACACGCTGGTCGACGTTCCTCCGCAGGAGGGCGATGCGGTCGAGGTGCTCGCCTGGGTCGGCCTCTACGAGCCGCGTGGCGAATTCCAGTTGACCGTCGAGTCCCTGCGTCGCTGTGGCGCGGGCGGCCTGTGGGAGCGGTTCCAGCGGCTGCGCGAGAAACTGGCGGCCGAAGGGCTGTTCGACGGGTCGGTCAAGGCGCCGTTGCCGCCCTTGCCGGCGACGGTCGGCGTGGTGACCTCCTTGCAGGCGGCCGCGTTGCGCGACGTGCTGACCACGCTGCGCCGTCGCGCTCCCTATGTGCGCGTCATCGTCTATCCGGTGCCGGTGCAAGGTCTGGATGCGGCACCGCGGATCGCGGCGATGCTCGGCGTCGTATCGCGGCGGGGCGAGGTGGACGCGGTCCTGCTGGTGCGCGGCGGGGGGTCGATCGAGGATCTCTGGGCCTTCAACGACGAGGCGGTGGCGCGCGCCATCCGTGCCTGCGCGATGCCGGTGGTGGTGGGGGTGGGGCACGAATCGGATTTCACCATTGCGGATTTCGCCGCCGACCTGCGGGCGGCGACGCCCACCGCGGCGGCGGAACTCGTGGCTCCCGAACGCAGCGCCCTCGCGCACCGCATCGAAGGGCTGGTACGCCGGATGATGCGCGCGCAGGCCGCCACTCTGGCGGTGCGCAGCCAGCGGCTGGATTCCGCGTTGCGGGTCCTGTCTTCGCCCCATGGCCCCTTGTACGGCGTACGCCTGCGCATCGGTGAACGCATCCGGCGCATGCGCGCGGCTGCGGATGCGACGCTGCGGCGCCGCCGCGATGCGCTCGCCCAGCGGGCGCGTATGCTGGACTTGGTAAACGTGCAGTCGGTGCTCGATCGTGGCTTCTCGGTGCTGCACGATGCCCGCGGGGCGCTGCTCACCGATCCGGTGCAACTACGGGCCGGGGAGCGCGTGCATGCGCGGTTCGCCCGGGGCGAGGCGGAACTGCTCGTTCCCCCGGCCACGCCCGCCGTTGCACCGAATCGGTGAGCAGCGAGGCGGACGGCGGCGTCCCTCCTCGGAACCGGGTCGCTCCCGGAATTTCGGGGGGAGATTGGCCATGACGGGGGTGCGGCATTGCCGGATCGCCACCGCTCTGGCAATAAAATGCGGGACCGACGTCTGCACGTCTTGCGTAAATACAACATGGAAAAAAGGAAAACGATCATGGAACACACGCTGCCGCCG